>JAEUSE010000009.1 GCA_016788805.1 Candidatus Doudnabacteria bacterium | reverse complement strand
ACATGCGCAACGCCTACGAACAACAAGTGGGCCACTTTAAAGGTTCGGTACTCCCGCCCATGGACAACTTTCGTGATTTACCCAAGTTTATCGCGTCGCTCACCCACCTGAAAGATAAAACTGTGGTCACTGTCTGCACGGGCGGAGTGAGGTGTGAAAAAGCTTCGGGCTACTTGTTGGCCAACGGATTTCGTGAAGTATATCAACTAGATGGCGGTATAGTCAGCTACATGGAACAATACCCCAACGAAGACTTTCTGGGCAAGTTATATGTGTTTGACAGCCGCATGACCATGGGTTTTTATACCGACGACCCAAAACACCAAACGGTCGGCACCTGTTGCGTATGCAAACAGCCATGCGAGCGATTTACCAATTGCGCCAACGACGACTGTCATCGCCAAGTGCTGGCCTGTCAAACGTGTGAAGCAGCAAAGGGTGCGAACTTTTTATGCCTCCAAGGTTGTAAAGTTAAAACCCGTAATAATGCGACCGCTCGCGCGGCTCTATGACCGGAATTCCCACACGCACACTCCTCACCATACTTATCAGCGTCCTGCTCGCCCTCCTGCTACTGGGCGGCTTTTCTTGGCACAGGACCACACCCAAGCCTCCGACGCCGGCCACACCGTTCCCGCATACTTCCACAGCGGCCTCAGAATCGACTGACGCCATTGACCCCGCCCGCCCGACGGCCGGCTTGCGGCCGTTTACACCGCCGCTCAGCCGAGCTGCGGAGCGAGTGAGTAAAAAACCGTTTGGCATTCGCGTTTCCCCAACCAACTCTCCGGTAAGCCCGGAAAAGTTTACCGGCATTCACACAGGCACAGACTTTGAGGCCTTTCCGGAAGAAGCGCACCAAGACGTACCGGTACACGCTATTTGCTCCGGCCCCCTGTTGCGCAAACAACAGGCCCGGGGATACGGCGGCATGGTGGTACAAGGATGTACTTTGGACGGCAATCCCATTACCGTAGTGTACGGCCACCTCAAGCTAGAAAGTGTAGGGGCAAAGCTGAACGAACAGTTGGAGCAAGGCGTAATTCTGGGCCTGCTGGGCAACGGCTACAGCAGAGAAACAGACGGCGAACGCAAGCATTTACACTTGGGCGTCCATCAGGGCCCATCGGTGGTTACCAACGGTTACATAGCCAATCAAACCAACCTCAACAACTGGCTGGACATCATGCAATATATACAATAATCCCGACTCTGAGTCGGGATTATTTTTTTGCTTTTTCGAGAATTAATTTTTCTTTTGCCGCTTTAGTCATACGCTTTACAACCACCTCACGCCGTAAGGCCGCGGAGCGAGTCGGATACACCTCCGCGT
Source organism: Candidatus Doudnabacteria bacterium (assembly GCA_016788805.1). Lineage (GTDB taxonomy): Bacteria > Patescibacteriota > Doudnabacteria > UBA920 > UBA920 > JAEUSE01. Next base: position 10,608 of record JAEUSE010000009.1, on the reverse strand, counting down.
ATACTATAACCCCGCCACCACGACTCCGCACATACGCGGAACCTTTACCCTGGTTGTGTAACCGCTCCCGCCGCTCCAAGTTATCCGTACTGCCGGTATACAGTGAACCATTCGCGCACCGAAGCATATAACAATAAAACATATACACCTACTTCGATTTGAGCAGCTCGGTATACAACTGATTGTATTTTAGGGCGGTATGGTCCCAAGAAAAATCTCCGGCCATGCCGTTTTTAACGATATGTTTCCAGATAGCCGGTATGGCGTACAACTGTAGCGCGGCAGCCAACATAACTACAAAGCTCCATGTGTCTTTTCGTACGTGCAAAAACCCGTTACCGGTAAGGGTAACCGGATTGAACGGCTGAACGGTTTCGGACAGTCCGCCGGTGTCCGCGACCAGCGGAACACAGCCGTAGCGCAAGGCTTCCATTGCCACTATACCGCCCGGTTCAAAGGTGCTGGGCATGAGCAAAATATCACTCCCCGCAAATATTTTCCGAGGGAGTATAAAATCCCCATGTAAAACAGCGGCAATTTGTTTAGGGTGGGCTTTGACCAACCGTGCCAGCTCGCTTCGAAAGACGTCATCTCCGCCACCCAAAAAAATAAACTGAACCTTCGGGAAAGAATCCAAGTGCTCGAGCGCGGCAAAAATAGTTTCTATCCCCTTTTGCGTGGCAAGTCGACCGATGTACGAAACCACGGGAATGGACTGGTCTACGGGTAATTTGAAATATTTCTGCAATGCAAGCTTGTTCGGCTTGCGCTTTTCCAAGCTCTTCTCCGTATAGCGGGACACAATGTGGCTATCAGTAGCCGGATTCATGGTTTTTACATCCACTCCGTTGGGTATACCCGAAAACCGCCGGCCCAATTTTTTTAAATGCTCTTGCAAACCCTCGCCAAATTCTGAGGTCTGGATTTCCATGGCGTGTGTGAGCGATACGGTGTTCACCCTGTCCGCGGACAAGAGCCCGCGCAACATGGGGTTTTGCATTTGCATACCCGGATGAAACATGGGCAGTAACGGCCCTTTCCCCGTAGCCGGCTTTGGTGCGTATTTAAAATCAAAGTTACCCTGGTGCTTAAAATTATGAACGGTATACAACACCTTTATATGACCGAGTACCGCTTTGTAGCGGTGTTTGGTTTTAAGCGCGTTGACCAAGTAGCCCGTATGCCAGTCGTGCGCGTGAATAATATCCGGCAGCCAGGCCCCAAGTCGATGCTGCTCAAGCAGCCATTCCAAACAACCCATGCTGAGCAAATAAAAACGAATATGCTCATCCGCGTACCCGTACACGTTGGCACGAAGCTCATAGTATTCCCGGTTCTCCAAAAAATAAGTCGGAACAAATATTTTATCGTCCATACGGCGAAGCACATTGCAGACGAGCCGGGTGGGAAACTTCCCTTTGGGGTGACCTGTCGGTACAGACAATGCAAGCATGTCTACCTCCATCGGGTACTTCTGAGTTTTTATAACACCGTATTTCGGCATAAAGACCCGAACATCATGACCTTGCTTTTTAACCGCCCGGGCCAAAAAAGACACCGCTTGTGAAAGCCCTCCGACTTGAGCGTAAGGAGCGTTTTCCGCTGCCACAAATAATATGTTCATAGGTCTACAAGATTAATACACCTCCGGAGCCCTCTGGGGCTCAAACGAAGTCTCAATCAATCTCCGTTACGATGGGTTTGTACAATTGCTCCGCATAATCGCACATCATGCGTTCCGAGGAAAAACCCCGGGCCACCACTAAGATAGTTTCCCGCATGCGAGCAATCCACTCCGAGGGCAAACCCTCAGCGTTCTTTTGGTAGTACAACGGTACCACCACTTGCTCAAGTAGGTTATAAAAGCTCGTCGCTGAATCTATCGGGCTAATGGAAAAACCTAACTTGTGCAAATCAATCTCGTCGGTCCAGCCATCCGATATGGCAAACTGCAAACCGCCGTTCACCGCCGATTTCATACCGGAAGTACCACACGCCTCCTGGCCTTTAATGGGCGTATTCAGCCACACATCGCTGCCCCCCACTAAAACTCGGGCAACACCCAAATTATAATTTGGCACAAACACCACGTTATCGGTAAGTCCGTGTTCGTGTAATAACTTTAGCATTTCGGTAATCATCGCCTTAGCGGCCCCGTCGCCCGGATGAGCTTTACCGGCTAAAATAATTTGTACCGGCTGTGCGGAATTTTTTAGAATCGCTTTCAGGCGGGCAATGTCCGAAAAAATCAACAAAGGTTGCTTATAAGCCGCAATACGCCGCGCCCAAGTAAGCGTGAGCACATGGTTATGCAACACTCGGCCGGTTGTCTCTCGTACATACTCCAACAACTCGGCTTTATACTGTGAATGAATCCGCCACATTTCTCCGTCGGAAACCTCCAAACCCCGAGCAAGTTCGTCACTCACTTTCCGCCAAGACGACCCCTGCCAGTACGGCACGCACACGCCGTTGGTTATGGGCATTAACCGTACGTCGGGCCAAGTCACGCGGGCAAATTGCGCGTGGGTTTTACTCACCGCGCTTACGAGCTTACTGGCCTTAAGTGCCAAATGAGTCATGGAAAAAAGTTCCGGCTGGTTGGGTACCGCGCCCATGTTCACAATTTGATTGACCGGAAAACCCAAGTGCTCCGCGTACTCGCCCAACAGTCGTCGCACCACGTCGCCGTTAAATACGTCATTACCGGAAGGAATCAATGTGTGGTTGGTGAATACGGTTCGACTGCGCGCGTAGGCAAGCGCTTCGGGAAAAGCCAGCGATGTCTGCTTCATGTGCTGATGAGCAATTTCCAAAATGGCGAAAGCGGAGTGCCCTTCGTTCAAGTGGTACACGGAAGGGGTAAGACCCAAACGGTTAAGCAGCTTGACCCCGCCCAAGCCCAAAACAATCTCTTGTTGAATGCGCCATTCGTTATCAGTCGGGTACAAACTTAAGGTAAGCCGCCGATCTAGGTCTTGATTTTCAGGTACGTCGGTGTCCAGCAAATACACGGACACTTGTGCTTCTCGATACTGCCACACCCGAACTTTTATAATCCGGTTGGATACATACAACTTAATATGTAACTCGCTGCCGTCCGGATTCAGCACGGGCTGGATAGGCACATGAGTAGCATCGTGGTAGGCAGGCAACTCATCCTGCACGCCCGACTCGGTAATAACTTGGGTAAAATATCCCTGTTTATAAAACAAACCGACGCCCACCAAGGGTAAACCCGACGCCGCGGCTTCTCGAATCACATCTGCCGCGAGTACGCCCAAACCGCCCGAGTAAATAGGCAACTCATCCGACAAAGCGTACTCGGCACAAAAGTAAGCTATAGGGTTGTGTTCTAATTTTGCTAATGCTGAGTGTTCCGCTTTTATGTCCTCAAAAGTCATGCGTATTCTGCTACTGCTAATACATTCAGAATATCAGAAACCCCGCCCCGGCGCTATGTCCAAACAAAAAATCTCTTTGTTTCTACACCCTCACCAATTACTCAATTAGCCTGTGCTTTTTAAAATGTTTTCCATAATACTTGGAACATCTCTCGTAAATTTTCGGCCAAAACTTTATCGTACACATCGATAATATAGTACGGCTTAACCTCAGTGTGCTCCATAACCACAAAGTCACCCTGAACTGTCAAGCTCGTATTAAACATGTTTTTGCCAGGCCACACCTTCATCTCGCGATGCTTATATTTTTTTGAAAAAGCGTACTGGTCATCATCAGGAGCAGAAAATAACTTTAAATCAATCAGCCCAATAGTTTTTTCACTCCACCAATCCACATATTCTGCCAACACCTTTACGTAACTCGGAGTAGTAAAGCCCCATAAAATTCCATCGTATTTTAACATGCTCTCATTCCACTTAGGAGTATTGGCATATAAATACTCGTTCATATCCTCTTCGGGCACAAAAGTAACTTTGGGAATGGAAAAAACAGCGTTACTACCATACTGAGAAAGCTCAAGCGTCGCTCGTGCGGCCAACTCTTTTTTCTTATGCAACTCCCGCTCTTCTTGAGTAAACAAGCTCTTCAAACTATCAGGAGGCATAGGAATAAAGACCTCTACTTTTTTACCCGGCTCTTTCGCAATCAAATGTTTGACTGTGAGCGCTTGTAAAATAACATACATCGTTGGACGTTTAATTTTAGTTTTACGAGCCAGCTCGGATGCCGTTAGCCTACCATGCTCTAATAACGCAAGGTACACACGCACTTCTTTCTCACTCAAACCTAATTTTAGTAATATTTCAGAAATCATGTATACACTATAGCACTAAAAGGCTGTTTGTCACATATATGACAACACAGTAATCTACTGTATATAAGCCATATTATCTAATTATTATCTTGTAAAATAATAACAAATGTAATTAATTCTGTATACTCACCTTGCAAATCCCCCAAACACAAACCGACAACAGTAACTAGGAGGTTACATATGCGACTATGTATTCTGGCTGTAGTAATGTACGCGCTCAGTATGTCTCAGACACAGCAAGTCAAGTATGACTACTGGGGCTACCAAGGACACACCGTCCGTCTAGTCATAGAAACGGATAACAGACTATCTCTGGAGGTTGACCTAACCAGCGGTGATTCTAATGAATTCCAGCGGGAAGCGCTCAATTATCTCAAAGCAGAGATAGAAAAACTTTACAAGGAAAAAGTAAAAGTTATAAACCAAAACGGAGATACCCTTCACTTAGAAGGCTTCCCCATTTGGGGTCCGCACGATGAGTATGGACCAAACGGACACAAGGTTCGCTTGCTGTTTGGAAACAATGCTAAAGTTTCAGATAAGCACATATATGCAAAAGGAGAAAAAGATAGACCAACTGGCTACTATCCGTACCAACTATAATCAATCGAACACAAATAGCCCGTACAAAATTCATAATGAATTTTGTACGGGCCATTTCTCTTGCATCTTGCTACTTACCTAATTTAATCCTTGCTGCCTTCTTTTTTCATAAGCAAACAGGCTCCGTTTATGCAAAACCGCTTGCCGGTTGTAGCCGGACCGTCGTCGAACACATGGCCGAGGTGACTACCGCACTGCGCACAGGTAACCTCTGTTCGACGCATACCGTAAGTATTGTCTTCGTGCAGCTCCACACTGCCCGGAATAGCCTGGTCAAAACTCGGCCAACCGGTTCCGCTGTCAAACTTAGCCGTAGAGGCAAACAGTTGGTTGCCGCAGACCGCACAGGTAAACATACCGTTACCCTTCTCCTCCAGTAACGGACTGCTAAAGGGCGCTTCGGTTCCTTTTTCACGCAAAATATGGTACTGCTCCGGAGTTAACTTCTGTTTGAGCTCTGCTTCATTCATGGGCATTTTGGTGTTGTTATCCATAGACAAGTCCTTTCTTTCAATATATTTACTATAGGCTATCAACTCACATATGTCAAGTATACTTTACATTGCATTTCAAGGTTAGGCGTGTCCCGCGTTTTATCGCGCGGCTACCCAACACCCGCCCTGCCTCCCAATAAAAGCCCAACCCGGAAGCAAGCCCCACATAGATAACCCGTCTACTCTGTAACATAAAAACCCTATAAACAAGCGGATACCGGCTTCCTTGCACTCAATTAGCGCTAGTGAAACAGAACCGGGTAGTATACGATATAGAATATGACGGACGGAGAACTTGAAAAGTTAATACGCAAAGCAGCTGACGGTGACGAAGAGGCTTTCGGGTGTCTCTACGACGAATTTGTAGACGCCCTGTACAAGTTTATACGGTTTAAAGTCACCGACCCGGATCAAGCCGAAGACCTTTTGCAAGACGTGTTTATTAAAGCCTGGCATGGTATACCGAAACTGGACCTCACCGACTTGCACTTTTCGGCCTGGCTCTACACCGTAGCGGGCAATACCGTAAACGACTATTTTCGCCGGATGTACCGGAGGCCGCAAACTGTAACTCTTAACCCAGACATCGAAATAACCTCCGCTCACGACACCGGACGGGCCGCCGAAGCGAGCATGAACACCGGACATGTACGCGCGGCACTGGATAAACTCCCCCCCGATTACAAACAGGTATTGGAACTCCGCTTTATTCAGGAGTTTACGGTGGAAGAAACAGCTCGCGTAATGGGCAAGAACAATGTGAGTACGAGAGTTCTCCAGTACAGAGCACTCAAGAAATTAGAAACTATTTATAAAAAGCACCTACAGCCATGAAGCGCGACACGCTTGTACATTTTTTAAAAACCCACCTGCACGACCACGCGCACTCTTTGTCGGCGCACTCCAAAGCGCAATTAAAAAGCCGTATTCTGCAAAACCTCCGGACCACACCCATGTCCCACCCAGAACCGACGCACCGAGTCTGGGGTTTTACCTATACCAGATTGGCATTCGCTACGTTGAGTGTAGTAATACTCCTCGGCGGCACCGCATATACTTCGTCCGCGGCTACTCCGGGCGACGTGCTATACCCAATCAAGCGCGCAATGGAAGACACTCGGGTAAAATTTGCCTCGAACCCAGAAACCAAAGCCAGACTGCAAGTACAATTTACAGAAGAACGTTTGCGCGAGCTAGAAACGGTCGCACTCAAAGCACCGTTAAAGATGAAAACAACCACAGCTATACAAGCGGATCCCGCTTCCGTTACTCCCGCGGCCACCGCGACCGGTGTGATAGTAGGCACCGTAGAACCTGAACCGGAAAGAGAAATAACCCCGGCAGAAAACTCCGCCCGGGAAGAGGTTGATAAGGCCCTCAAGAAGCTGGAAAAAACTCGAGATGACTTGAGCAAACAAGGCAATGTGCTTGCCGCGGACAATTTAGCCAAAACCATTAACCTCTTAAACGGGCGGGTGAGTAAAAAAGAGCGCGAAAACTTCGACCGAAAACGGGACGACGGCCGGGTTAAGGGCAGTGCCCGTACGTCCAAAGAAGAAGATGATGCTCAAGCCGAATCCGACACCAGGCGAGACGATGCCGACTCCTTCCGACGGCGCCCACATAAAGACTAGCTTGTAGCTCGGGGTTGAGTACCTCAAAACCCCCAACTCCGCACTCTATAAGACGTAAAAATACTCTTCAGGATAAACCCGAAGAGTATTTTTCATACACCCTTTTTATTTACTCCACCGTAAAGGTATTACTGGTGCTGGTATTAGGAATTTTAGTCCCGTCCTCGCGAGCTACGTACCCTCGAATGGTATGCGTACCGGGAGGCACGTTGTTGAATTGATAGGTCCCGCCGGTAGAATAGTTAATGCCGACCGGGGTTTGCGAATCCAATTGCAACACGGCGTAGTCCGTAGGCAAAAGTTCAGCCGTAGAGTAGTAGGAGACCGAAACCGACCTGCCTATTACCGTCGAGCCGTCCGGCGGGGCGCTGATAACAAAGGTGGAATTTGCATCGGGCGGACCACCCTGGAAGGTGGGCGTAGTCGTGTTTTGTGAATTGTTAGCCGCAGCCGCGCAAGTAAAGGTTAACGGACTGCCGGGTAATAATTGATTGTTACCTTCCACGGCATAGGCATACACTCGATGCGTACTACCTGCGGCAAATGTGCCGGCTGGAATAGCCCAGCTAAAGCCGTGCGTACCGGTTATGCGATGTTGAGTGTTTATGTCGTTCCGCTGCACCCGGGGCGTGACCGAGCCAATTTTTCTGCCGGTGCCAATAAGTCCATCGGCGTAAAAGTCCACTGTAACTACGCGGCCGACGCTAGCGGCATCGTACGCCCAACCGGATACTGTCGTACAGGTAGCACTCTCCAAGGCCCCGACCACACGAACACCTATACTCGAAGTGGTACCCCCGGAACTAGACCTAGAGCCGGTATTGGGTCCGCAAATAAACAGATGAACGCTGCTACCGGCTACAACCGGGTTGGGATCAATGTATCCGCCGTTACAACACTCGCCGAGCCCCGGTGCGGTGGACTTATACCGCGGGTTATGAGCCCCGGCGTAAGATTGGCCGTCGCTTCTGCACACGGTGCCGTCGGGCTTTTTCTCCCAACCCGGAAGGTTGGTTGCGGTATTACCGGGAGTCACTCCCCCGCTCGACCCCCCAGAACTCGAGCTCTTGGCTCCGCAGATAAACAGATGAACGCTGCTACCGGCTACAACCGGGTTAGGGTCTATCAGCCCACCGTTGCAGCACGCTCCAAACCCTGGCGCGGTGGACTTATACCGCGGGTTATGAGCCCCGGCGTAAGATTGGCCGTCCGCAAGACAAATTTGGCCGTTGGCACCAATTTGGTATCCGGGTGGAATGGAGTTGTAGTTTGGGGTAAAGTCTGGCCGCTGACAAGATTCGGAACCGAATACATACATCCGCACTGTGCCAGAAGGACACGGCACACAGCTCGGCGGCCCATCGGGGCTAGATCGAGCACCCTCTACCTGCCCGGCGGGACAGGTCCAGTTGTGATTGGGTGGGTTAGTCAGGCTAGAAGGAGGTCCGCATTTTGGCTTCGGCGGCGTGGTGGTGGTATCCATACCAAGGATAATCTGACCCGTGGGGCACGTGGGGGTAGTAGTTCCCCCGGCCGAGTTGGGAGTAGGCGTATTCGCCGCGGTGACCGGATTTTGACTGGTAGTATAGCCGTTAAACGCTCGCCTCAACACGGAAAGCATGTCTGCTTGCGCAATTTTTGGAGCGGCAACGGTTAGCATGGGAAGCAGGCCAACCACCACCGCCACCACAAGCAACCCCGCAATACCCTTGCTGGTTCCCGCGCGCTGGCGCAACGTTTGCCAGAAAGTTGCTCGTCGGTTGCTCGAACGGGTTAATATGACTTTTTTAAAATGCATAATAAAGCTCCTTCCACGCTATTGGGTTAAAGTTAGACTTTGAATCATCCTGCCTACATACGGATGTGTCACGTTGCCGGTTATTTTTATCTGTATGTACTGACCATTCAAGTACTGCACCGCAACCCCTAAAGTGGGTTTGTCGTTTTTATCTATATAAGTGGCAAACGCGTAGGGAACACCCGTATCTGTTTTTACGGCGGTTACCGGGCTCGTGTCTTTAGCCCCCTTCATATCCGCTGCGGCTTGAGCGGCCAATGTTTGAGCCGTCATCTTACCAATCGTAAAGTCCATTATGACATCGTCAACATTGGTACCGTTAGCGCCTTTACGGGAACGCAACACAAAATGGGTATCGGTACCGCCTTCATCACCCCACCACGAGAGCGGAAACAACAAGTTAAGTTTAATGTTGTCGCTCGGGTAAAAACGAATCCAATCCCGCTGCGGGTCCAACTCCGGCGTTGGCGCGGGCAGAGAAGCAACCACCGGCTGAGTGTCCGCGGGCGGAACCGGGGTTTGAGAGGTCTTAGAGCAACCGGCGGCCATAAGTAGGACTCCGGCGGCTAACAAAAATATTTTTTTCATACTCATATGTTTATTTGTGCGAACCAAATATAAATTAAAATGCAGCTCACTCTACTATTATAGTATACTTTACAGCTTTTGGGTGCAACCAAATAACCACACATTACGCCATGGACCACAAATACCCACCTCAACCCCGGACCGAGGCCTAATCTCACTCGGTTCTTGCGAGCCCGCGGTGACGGTTCTATACTACTAGTGCTATGCGAAAAACCAAAACTATTGTGAAAGCGGAAAAGCGGGAACAAAAAAACCGTAAGCGCATGCACCTCTCCGGCGGCAGCTTGCGTAAGCCCACCAAATACGCCGGCCTGTCTGTAATTAAAAAAAGAAAGTAGTCGCGGGAGACCCGCTCGCGCGTGGGTCACGCCATTTATTTGTAACCAATGCCGTATGTTTAAAACCATGGACTCAAAATATAAACGTTTGCTCATAGCCGTGGCGCTGGGCGTGTTGGGCGTTGGAGGCTGGCTACTGGCCGCTCGAGCCACAACTAACCAACCTGCCTTTGGAGAAACCGCGCGCCTAACTGTGTTTAGTACAGCCGGAAAGCCGACCGGCAAAGCTATGCTTTCGCTCCCTTTTCTCAAAGACCTGGAGGCGAACTCGCTGCTCTCCGTGTGGGTGAACGAAACACAAACCCTTCGGGACTTTCCCATTTACCCGCAGGCCGGTTGGAATAGTAACGTAACGTTTGCCGCACCCACGCCTTACTCCGGCAACGTGGTTGTTCAGGCAGGCGTGTCGCGCGAGCCAATTCCCACGGACTGGAACAAAAAACCAAGCCGGCACATCGCCCTTGCGGAGTTTACCTTACCGGTGGAAACTGTGGACGTGGGCCAGATGTGGGATTTTTCCAAAGTCACTAAACCCGAGGAAGCCATGACCGGCCCAAGCGTAGCTCTAGCCGCTACAACCCCGTCCAACCCAAACACTACCCCGGACATTGGCCAGCGCATTGCGGAGTGCGCGCCCACCGCCGCGGCCAATAGCTTAATTGGCCTCATGCGCAAGAACAACCAGGGCGACAAACTTCCCGCCGACCCCACCGCGCTCATTGATCAACTCAAAGCGGACACCAAGTGGACGCCGGGCAACGGCAGCCTCCCGGACGATTTTGTCGCCGGTAAAAACATGTGGGCCGCGCGCATGGGCGTACCCATCCGCACGGAAAAAATCGGCGAACAGGACGGCCGCGGCACCTTGCAAGAA
>JAEUSE010000099.1 GCA_016788805.1 Candidatus Doudnabacteria bacterium | reverse complement strand
TGCTCCAGCACATATACGAAACCTTAGAGCTCCGCGTCGGTACACAGCTGGCCAATCAGATGACCGACAAGCAACTTGAGGAGTTCGAACGCTTTATCGACTCTGGCGGCGACCAAAACCAAGCGCAAGCCCTACAGTGGCTCGAGAGCAACCTGCCCAATTACAAACAAGTCGTGAACGATGTGTTCGAGGCACTGAAAGTCGAAGTCAAACAAATGGCGCCTCAGATTTTGGCCAGCGCTGCCCCGGCTCAGCAAGTAGTGGCAACGCAGCCGCAAGACGACCAGCAGCAGGTCGTGAGCCAACCATATCAGCAGCCGCAAGCCGCTCAAACGCCTCCACCACAACCTCAGTACCAGCCAGCACCAGATTGGCAGCAACAACAAGCTCCGCAGCAATCATATCAGCAGAGCCCATACCCTGAACCACAGCAGCAATACGGCCAACCGCCAGTCCAGCCACAACAACAGCCACAGCAGTGGCAGCAACCTCCACAACCGCAGAACCCACAACCATACCAACCCCCCTACGACCCCATCCAACCCCAACCCCCAACCTCTTCATAAAACTCCTGACCTTAACTCTTATCTCATAACTCTTGACTCTTACCTCCGCAAACAGCTATGCTGTTTGTATTATGGGGTATTAGCTCAGTTGGGGAGCCTTCAGCGCAATTAACAGCGCACCGCGCTCTAGCCAACAAGACCTTCCAGGTGTACATTACAGAGAGTTATTTGCCATCCCGGATGAAATGAGGGGTATTAGCTCAGTTGGCTAGAGCGCGGCATTCGCATTGCCGAGGTCGGCGGTTCGACTCCGCCATACTCCACCATTATTTAAGACCCTGGCCAAATCCCCCTGATAGCAAAAATTCCAAGATCTACTACTTTTAATCTGTTTTTCATTTTTTAGTTCGTACCTACAGGTACGACCAAAAGCCGATAAAACAGATTAATAATCATGGTATCTTTTGAAATTCGCTTTTATCAGGGGGATTTGGCTAGGCTCTAAGAGGGGCTCGCTACTTACTTCTTATCGGAGTGTCGTTATTGTTTTTGTTTTGCTTTGACACTTATCCTAGCAACGTACCGCCAGGATGTGGCCACTCTTCCCGGTCGAATTATGTCGAGTATCGATGATGCCATGCCTCCTGGTCAATGTTTAGTAAGTAAAGAAGCGGGTACACCCTCAAAAATCGTTTGGTCTGTATCACTTTGGTTGCCATGGGAGATTGACTTGTACGATTGCAGTCATATGTCGGAGGTCGTTTTGGTACGATGGGTTTGCAAAATATTTTTGGGTAAATGATTTATCTATCCATGTACCACGTCGGGTTAGGTAATATCGATAGCTCGACCATTGGTACGTTTCGGCGTCTGCATGCTGTAGCCTTGGCAAGCCGTGTACTTTGCAGAGCATTTGCATGAGCTGATCGTCTGGGCTAAGAAGCATATCTTTATACGGACCCTGGAAGACTTTGCCGGTTTTTTCGTATTTGGCGTTGAAGTAGATACTGTATGCGATACTCAAGCGTTGGATTAGTCTTGCGGCTGCACCGCGATTTTGCTCGTGCAAGATTAAATAGAATGAATCTTGCAGCAGCGCAAACCCCAATAGGCGTACTGTTTCAGCAGAACGTAGCAATTGTTTCACTAAGACTACAAACCGATCAAAATCTGCGGGGCTACGGAACAGTATCTGTCCGTCTTTACCGCTGTTATGTATGAGTATATACGCCGAGGAATTACCCTCTCTTAAACTCGATCTATAGGGCATAGCAATCAATTATATCATTGAATGGAAAGTAGTGAGAAGAATGTGACGTAATAGTATTAATTATTACAAACAAACTACCTCAAGAGATGTAGTATGTATTCAACTAATTAAACCAATTCTCTTGATAATAAAATATAATATTGTTATCGTGTGAATACAGTATTAACCAAAGGGGGTGAAATGTTGACATTCTCACATATATACCAACATAAATATATGCGTTGGCAAACGCGAGTAAAAATATGCTTGGCACTGATGGGGCTAATGTTGGGTCAGTTAACACCTATGTACGCCCTGATTTCGAACGCAAAAGCTCTCGCCGATACAGCTCCGGTCACGGTCGATACGTTTACTACCTCTGCCAGTGATGTCTCCGTAGACTCAGGTAGTGCTCAAATAGATTTGGATGGGACGGTGCACGACAATCTATCAGGCTTTGCTTCGATGCAAGTCTACTACACTTCACCCTCCGGCAAGCAGGTGGCTGAAGGGCGGGTGGTCAATACGACTGAGACTTCTTTCAAAACAGCCGTAACTTTTCCGCGCTATAGCGAACCTGGTGTATGGAAGCCAACTGCAACGTTTATGGATACATCAACGAATGTACTGACGCTTACGCCCCAAGAGCTTACAAATAATGGATTCTCGCTGAATGTCACGGTTAACTCTACGACTCCAGATACAGCACCGCCGACACTCACACATTTCAGTTTTGTGGATTCCTCGGTAGTCGATGTAGTCCCATACGACATAACTGTTGAGACGGATATAACGCTGTCTGATGATCTGTCGGGAGTAGCTGTGCACGACAATTTTGCCAACGCCACAATCAGGTATGTATCACCAAGTGGCAATCAAAGCGTCTCTGCGACGTTCCAGCCATTGTCGTCACCTAATAGGTATCGAGCGGCTGTCAAATTTCTACAGCATGTCGAAAATGGCATCTGGATAGCCCAAATAACCGCGGTTGATAATGCAGGTAATACACGTGTCTATGATGCGAATGACTTAAACAATTTAGGGCTTGCAACTGCAGTTACTGTTACCAGCGAAGAGGATACGACACCCGTGACAGTTACCTCGATGGGCTTTCAGCCGCTCAACGCCGATTACATTATCGACACATATACAGGTGGCCCCCTGGTCACATTTCAGGTAACTTTAACCGATGACTACACTGGTCCCGTTTCTCCTACCATACGATACCGCTCTACGACATCATCTCAGGTCGCTACCGCTCAAGGGGGGTGGAACCAGTACAATGATCCCGTGGTAGATAAATCTCAATACTATGTCAATTTTCCACTCTATGCAGCGGAGGGCGATTGGCTTCCAGAAATTGTGACAACCGACTGGGCGGGCAACAAAAAAACCTTTTATCATGCTGATCTACTAGCTTTCGGCTTCGATATGAAAGTGACGCTTGGCGAAAGCGTAACGGAGCCGATAGGTGCTGGCAATACTGTCACAACCGATAGCACTGGTACGGGCGCTACTGTGGCCGACCCTGTTCAAATCGCAGTGACGTCACCGTTTTCTGGCTATGTGTCGATAACGAAAGTCGATGCGGTGATTGATGAAAATCAATTTGCTGGCTACAGCTTGCTGCCAATCCAGTATTCAATCTCTGCTCCTACGGCAACCAGTGAAGAACCACTCTCTATTGCATTTACCCTTGACCAAAGTCAGTTAAACGGACGGAACCCAAATGAAATCTCTATTTTTCGTGACGGGAAACCTGCGGGCCAATGTTTGAGCCCGAACTTCGCTGATCCAGACGCTTGCATCAAGTCCGTAACAACCGCACCTAACGGTGATGTCACGATTGCCGTGAACAGCTCGCACGCAAGCCAGTGGGTGTTCGGTACTCGGCAATCAGCCGAACCAGCATTTACGTTCAAAAAATTTAAAAAACCAATAGTACCTTCGCCGAAACTGAATAAAGACGACAAGGCGGGCAGTGCGATTACGGTGAAATTCAGTCTCGGTGGTGACTTCGGTTTGGGTGTGCTCGCCGAAGGATCGCCTAGCTCACAAAAGGTGAACTGCAATACCCTAGAACTAAAAGGCGATCCAACCCCAACTATAGCCGCCAATGGCAAGCAGCTGAAAATCAACGGTAATGACTACTATAGATATGACTGGAAGACTCTTAAAGACTGGAGCGGTACATGCCGCCAGTTCAAGCTAACGTTCACTACTGGTGAGACGGCTGTCGCTTACTTTAAGTTTAAATAAGCACTGTACTACTAGTACAGGTAAAGCCCCAGCCCTAATACGGGCCGGGGCTTTTGCAGACCAACAAAACGGGGCTGTCTTGCTCCGTTTCTGTAACTTTCTACCACACCAAAAACAATACCGAAAACTTCTTTGCTTCATGGATAAGTAATGTCTACCGACATTACTTATTGGTCAATAACAGAGGATAACTAAGTTAAATAGCTCCACGAAAGTGCCTATAGCTCGGTAGAAGCGTTGTCGCCACCCCAAAGATCAAGGCTTCAGTGTGTTCGATGTTAAATAATGCACTCAAAATTACTTCAACAATAAGTCCAGCACCTATGTCTAAAGGCGTTGGCTTATTAGAGCAGCGGGCCGTACCCAGCCAAAAACGCTGCAGCCGTCATTTCCGGTTTGCCAGCAGGTTTTAGCGTATCGATGACCAATACACCGTCTGATGTCGCTATGCAGAGTTGTTTCGAGCCTACATAGGCTTTTCCGACGCCCGCAGACACCCCAAGCGCGGCACCCCCTTCTTCGG
>JAEUSE010000098.1 GCA_016788805.1 Candidatus Doudnabacteria bacterium | reverse complement strand
ACGGCATTGGCAACGGCGTGAGTTTGGTCATTTTCGCGGGTATTGTGGCACAACTGCCTTTCGGTCTTCGATCTTTAGTAAGCTTCTACGATCCTTCTCGGTTGCCGGTATTTTTGGGCTTTATCGCCATTGGTCTTATAGTAATAGCCGGTATTGTGTTGGTTACGGAGGCGCAGCGTAACATACCTATTTCCTACGCCCGCCAAGTGCGGGGTGGTAAACAATTCGGCGGGGTAAACACACATTTACCGCTTCGGTTGAACCAGGCGGGTGTTATTCCTATTATTTTTGCTATTTCCGTGTTGTTGTTCCCGGCACTCATCGCTCAGTTTTTTGTAAATGCAAAATCTGCCTGGCTCGCAAATTACGCCGGCAAAACTATAGAACTCTTCAGCTCTCAGGGGTTGTTTTATGGCATTTCCTATTTTGTGTTAGTAGTCGCGTTTACTTATTTTTACACCGCGGTAGTATTTAACCCGGATGAAGTGGCCGAAAATGTACAAAAAAACGGCGGTTTTGTGCAAGGTTTGAGGCCGGGTAAACAAACAGCGGATTTTTTGTACAAAATACTTAACCGGATTACTTTACCGGGCGCAACCTTTCTGGGGCTTATCGCTATTTTACCTTTTCTTTTACAAAAATTGACCGGCACGCAGGCGTTAACCTTGGGTGGTACCAGTTTGCTTATTGTGGTAGCGGTAGTTATTGAAACCATCAAGCAGATTGAGGCCCAACTGACTATGCATGACTACGACGAACTCTAAAAGAGAGACAAGCAACAAGGAGCAAGCGACAAGTTAAAACACCCCGGCTCTGAGCAGGGGTGTTTTCTTATCCCTTGTCTCCTGTCACTTGGCACATGTCTCTTTTTACCGTATTTGGAAAATATGAAAAAACCTGTCATAATTTAGACAGGTTTTTTACAGTTAGTTATTTTAATTTGGTGGTGTGTTGAAGGTGGCTTGTAGGACAATGGGGGTTACTACTTACTACTTACTACTTACTACTTACTACTTTGTATGGCTGATAATCCACTGTTTGCTGAACATACACCGGCAACACCACAAACTCCCGAGCAAGGTGTTTCCGAGCAAGGTCAAATTTTTCCCGAACAACGGATAAATCCCTTTGAGTCCATCACGCAGCCGACCGGTACCGTGGCACAAGACGCTACCGCAGGGGCGTTGCTTGACCAGTTACGCCAAGGGCCGCTCGCGGCTGCCGTTGTCCCGACCAGCCCGATGGAGTCTACCGAACTGGACCAAATTAAGCAGCTGCTTTTCCCCGGGGTAGATTTAGAAAAGGCTACGCCGCAAGAGCTGGTTACTTATTTGTTAATTAACCACGAATTGCACCCAGACCAGGCACACAAATGGGTGGAATTTTTGGCGCAGACGCATGAGCCGCATATGTAGACGGGTTGATTGGTGATTTTTTCAAAAACAAGCAGTAAACAAAAATGGACGTTTTTACAATAACTTTAGTTATATTGGCTGTCCTGGTGGTAGGATTTTTTGCTGTATTAATTTATTACGCACGGCATCATTTGTATTACACGAAGGTGGTTACACCCCGTACGTTGGAGTGGGTGTTTTTGGAAGTACAAATGCCCAAGGAAAATTCCCAAGATCAAAAAGGCCAGAGCGCTGAGGAACGGAAGAGCGTTATATCGATTTCCGAGCAGTTGTTTACGACCATCTCCGCGGTTGGCGGTAAAGGCGGTGGATTTTTGGGTCCCAAGGAGTATATTAGTTTTGAAATTGCCTGCACAGACAAGAAAATTTCTTTTTATATCAATTGCCCGAAGAGTTTACAAGACATTATTGAAAAACAGATTCACGCGCAGTACCCGCACGCGTTTATAGACGAAGTGCCCATTTACAATCCGTTTCCGGATGGGGCTGAGGTTGAAGCTTTGGAGTTCGAGCTTTCCAAAACGTATTTGTACCCATTCCGTACTTATAAGAGTATGGAAACTGACCCGTTGAACGCTCTCACAAACGCCATGTCCAAGCTTGGCGACAATGAAGGCGCGGCCATACAGCTTATCTTATGTCCGGCAGGTAACGGCTGGCAGAGTAAGCCACGGCATATGGCTTTGGAAATCCAACAGGGTAAGAATCCGGATACAGTGGGCAAAAGCGGCTTTTCCAAGTTTGTGAGCGAGGTGAGTAGCGGGCTTGGACAATTGGTTGCGGGTGAGAACAAAAATGGAAATAACAACCAACGTGGGTCAGATTTATCCGGCCAGAAAAGCCCGATTAACCTTACCCCCATGCAGCAAGAAATTGTGAAGCGCTTGGAAGAAAAGGCGAGTCGCCCGGGTTTTAAAGCGAATATTCGTTTGGTGGCCGCTTCGACTACTCCCGGTAGTGCTCGGTCCCACCTCTCCAACATGAGTGCGGCGTTTTTGCAGTACAATATGCCGCCTTTCAACGGTTTAAAGGTATGGCGCCGAGACAAGCAGGTAGTTATTAAAGATTATATTTTTCGTATTTTCCGCAGTCGGTTTCAGCCGCAAATTTTTAATACCGAAGAAATATCCAGCTTGTGGCATTTACCCAATGGTTTTTTGGAAACGCCGAATATTCGTTGGCTCATTGCCAAAAAGGCACCGCCGCCGACTAATTTGTCTTCCGAAGGGGTGTTGCTCGGCCGGAACCTGTACCGTGGACAGGAAACTAAAATTTACATGTCTCGGGACGATCGCCGCCGGCATATGTATGTGATTGGGCGTACCGGTGTAGGTAAAACCGAAATCATGAAGAATATGGCCGTGCAGGACATTAAGGCCGGCGAGGGCTTGTGTGTGGTGGATCCGCACGGCGACTTTATTGAAGATATTTTACCTCACATACCTAAAGAGCGAGCGGAAGATGTCATTTTGTTTGAACCGGCAGACACCGATCGGCCGATGGGTTTAAACATGCTTGAGGCGGACGGGGACGCGCAAAAGGATTTTGCCGTGCAGGAAATGATTTCTATTTTCTACAAGTTGGTTACAGATCCGAGTATGATTGGCCCGATGTTTGAGCACTACATGCGCAACGCCATGCTCACGCTTATGGCGGACGAAGAGCATCCGGGTACGCTGATAGACGTACCGCGAATTTTTACCGATAAAGAATTTCAGGCCTATAAGCTGACTAAAGTGACCGACCCGCACGTGCGGGTGTTTTGGGAAAAGGAAATGGCCAAGACCGATTTGGGTCGGAGTGATATGCTTGGCTACTTAGTTTCCAAAACCGGACGGTTTGTGGAAAACCGCATGGTGCGAAACATTATCGGCCAACCTAAGAATGCTTTTAACTTCCGGGAAATAATGGACGGTAAGAAAATATTCTTAGTCAACCTGGCTAAAGGTAAAATAGGGGAGATGAATGCCAAGTTGTTGGGACTTATGTTGGTAAGCAAGCTCCAAATGGCTGCCTTGTCGAGGGCGGACATACGTGAGAGCGAGCGTAACGATTTTTACCTATATGTAGACGAGTTCCAAAATTTTATCACCGACGCGTTTGAGTCCATTCTTTCTGAAGCGAGAAAGTATCGCCTCAACCTGGTTATTGCCCACCAGTATTTAGCGCAGCTGCAAAAGGGAGCGGGCGCAGCGGGTGCGGGTGCGGAGTTGCGGGACGCAGTGTTCGGCAACGCGGGTACTATGGTCAGCTTCCGAATTGGCGTGGAAGACGCAGAAGTTATGGCCAAAGAAATGAGCCCTACTTTTAACGAGTTCGACTTAGTGAACGTAGAGAAGTATAATTGTTTTGTGAAGTTAATGATAAACGGTACCGCCAGTAAGCCTTTTAACATGGCCACCTACGGGCTAGAAAAACCAACCCCGCGGCAGCTAGAAATAGCTCAAGCCATTCGCCAGCTTTCCCGCCTCAAGTACGGCCGTCCGGTAGCCGAAGTAGAGAGTTATATTTTGGAGTCCAGCAATGTAACCGCAGCCGCCACCCCAGACAGGGCCGGCATGGGTCTTAATTTGTAGTTTATGGCTTATTTAAGATATGTTTATATATTGACATAATTATATAATTATTGCATAGTATATTTGTAGTTATTGAGTATTTTTTTGTTTATTTATATGTCTAAATCTAGAACTAACCGAGAAAGTAGTCAGAATCAACAGGAGTATGAGCCAAAAGAGCCCCCTGCGTGGTATAAAGAGGCTCAGAGAGATAGGGATCTCTATGAAATGTTGGGCATTAATCGGGACCACCCGCAGGGGGGTATTCATAAGGCAATGCGAAAACGCTCCCGCGTGGTTCACCCTGACGTTAATCCGGAATATCGTCGTGAAGCCGAGGAGGAGTTCAAAGAGATGCAGGATGCTTATGAAATATTGAACAATCCTCTCTGGCGATCTGCCTATGATGCCGCACCTGATCATGAGAGTGGTTTGGACGCAGTGGCCATATTGCGAGGTCGAAACGGTGGGTCTCGTCCAGGTAAGGCAAGGAATTGGGGTCAGCCAGGTGCTGCAGGCGCAGGGGCCGGTGCAGGCGGAGGAACAGGCGGTGGCCGAGGAACTGCTGCAGGTGCAGGCGCAGGGGCCGGTGCAGGCGGAGGAACAGGCGGTGGCCGAGGAACTGCTGCAGGTGCAGGCGCAGGGGCCG
>JAEUSE010000097.1 GCA_016788805.1 Candidatus Doudnabacteria bacterium | reverse complement strand
GGTACCACCATGGTGGTGCAGAGTAATGAGTCGCTTACCTTTGATTCGCTTACTAACAGCGAGGCGTTGCTTAAAGCGCAGGCGCTTTTGGAAGATGCTCGTGCTCAATCTAGGCAAAACTACAGCTCTGTGGTAACCACAGTGCCTGTGGCAGATAGTATGTATACCAAGCAAGTACAGGTCGATCAAAAGAGCGTTACGCAGTGCGGTAAGGATGTGGCGAGTACAGTTTCTTGGACCGGCAGCAACAATCGTAGTCTTTCCGTACAAGCCAAAACCCACGTCACCGACTTCACTACTGCTTTGGCGTTAACCCATTGCGCGACCACCGTGCCTATAGGTGGTTGGAACCCGCCGTATACGTTTGCGTCCAGCAACTTTAACCCCGGCAAGCCTACCGGTTTGGACGTGTTTAACGGGATAGTCTACATGAGCGGAGACAAGCCGCCTTATTTTTATGTTGCTGACACGAACACTGCCACGTTAGGGCAAAGCAGTGGGTTGTTTGTAAGTTTTGCTAACGGGTTTAGTGCCGGTGCGCAGTTGAACGATGTAAAAGTGGCCCGGCTTTCAAACGGTAGAACCTACGCGTTTGTGGTCCGTCATACGACCACGAATCAGTTTCAAGTTATTGACGTAACGGATATATACAACCCTGTCGAAGTAGTAAAACGATCCCTCGCCGGGGTCAGTTCCGGTGGCTCTTTCCCGCAAGGTTGGCGATTGTATTACTACGCGGGTCGGGTGTATCTAGTAACCAGGGAAACAACGGGGCCGGAGTTACATGTTTTTGACGTATCCAATCCCGGTGCGTTTCCCGGCTCCATTGTAGAGCTAGGTGGTCGTGAGTTAAATGAAACCGTGGAAGCGTTGGTGGTAGCAAATCAGGGTACGCAACTCTACGCGTATATGGCCACGGATAGCGCTAGTAGGGAGTTGGATGTGTGGAATGTAACCAACTCTCTTGCCATGAGTAGAGTTACCGCCGCGGTGCAGGACCTATCCGGCGGGCAAGATGGCGCCAGCGTGTTCGCGCTCAACGGTTTGGTGTATTTTGGCAGGGAGTCGAGCGGCGGGTCTGAGTACTATATATTTGACGCCCACAACCCGACCGCCGGTTTACCTATCTTACAACAGAAAGACCTGGGTACCAGTCTTATAGGTATGGCCATTGTGGGACAATTCGCTTTTTTGTCTACTGCGAAGGCGAATGCGGAAATGCAGGTTTGGTCCGCAGACCCGACTAAACCGATAACCCAAATTAACACCACCACGTTTATCTTTCCTAACTTAATTTATAACGGCATTGTGTACGAACAACCGTACGTGTACGTAGCCAGTCAAGGCAACGACGCGTTGCGTTTATTGTATAGTCCATGAAGCGAGTTTGTACTCACATTTTATCGTCGCCATTAGCAAAGAGTCAGGCGGGGTTTACCCTTCTGGAAACTGTTTTGTATTTGGCTTTGTTTGCGCTACTTATGGGGAGCGTAGTACTGGCCGCGTATTACGTAGTTCAGGAGAGTACACGGGTTCAGGCCAAGGTAGTAGTGTACCAAGAAGGAAACTTTGTATTAAGAAAAATTGATTGGGTGCTCACCGGCGCAACGGCAATTGCCGACCCGTTGGGCGGCACAACCGGTTCGCATTTGCAACTCACTAAGCCCACAGGAACGTCGGAGTTGCAGCTTGCTTCCGGCAAGGTGCAGTTCAGACAGAATGGCGGGGCTTATGCAGATTTAAATAATGATTTTGTAACTGTCTCGGGTCTAACGTTCCAGCACGTAGCCGCAAATGGTGGCAAGCCCGCTGCGGTAGTGGTTACGTTCACGGTGGCAGATAATTTCGGCAACAGTCAAAGTTTTTCTCAAACCAGAAATTTACGACAATGACACTTACTCGCTCAAACAACCAATCCGGCTATGTTGCCCTCGTCTCGGTCATGATAATGTCCGCTGTGTTGTTACTGCTTAGTGTAGCCGTAAGCGGTACGAGTGTGTTGGGTCGCCTGAACGTACTGACCTACCAGTACAAAGAGGCAAGCCGGGGTTTAGCGGACGGCTGCGTGGATGCAGCTTTGTTGAGGTTAATTAACAACAGCGGGTATAGTCCAAGTAATGAGTCTGTTTCTGTTGGGACCCAGAGTTGTACCATTGTGTCGGTAACCCCGAGTGGGGGGCAGAAAGTTATACAGGTGCAGGGTATATATCCGGCTACGGCTAACGGTCGCTCATATACAAATTTGCAGGTACGGGTAACCGTAAGTACTGGCAGTCTTGTAGTGCATTCATGGGAGGAGGTGGCACATTTTTAGTTTATGCGAGGTCAGCCTGTCCGGCCTCCTGTACTAGGATGGGCAGTCCTTGAAGTTGCCCCCGCCTTGTTTTTCCTGAGCTGTGTGCTGCAAGCGGCGGGAGATTATATAACTTACAACAATAATTAATGTATTATTATGCAAAAGAACCTTTTTGGCATGCGCCGAGGCCAAGCCGGATTTACGCTTATCGAAATCCTGCTGGTTATGGCCCTGCTCGCAGCTTTAGCCACCATTGTGCTTATTGCCATTAACCCCGCGCAAAAGTTTAAGCAGCAGCGCGACACCCAGCGTACGACTGACATTGCCAGCATTGCCGGCGCAGTCCAGCAGTATTATGTGGACCACCAAGGGCAGCTTCCGGCCCCGATTGACGAGAACGTACGGACTATAAAAAATGGATCCGGAGCGGGTATTGCCGACTTGTGTGCAATTTTGTCCCCGAGCTACTTAGTGGTGTTACCCAAAGACCCAAGCGGTACGTACACCGATTGTACGACGTATGACACGAAGTACACTATTAAAAAAGAGTCCAGCACCAGCGATCGCGTAGTGGTTTCCGCTACCGGAGAAATTACTAACCCGATTACCGTAACTCGGTAACAGTATGCCCGTTTTTAGAAAAAGGCTTGACTATTCAAGCCTTTTTTCGTATAGTAAGTAGTCTTTTAGTGCCCTACGCGGGGCGGTGTCAGTCTGAAAGACGTGGCGAAAAGCTTGCTATGCAGGTTTTTCAAACCTCACTCCCTGGAAAGGAAAATTTAGTGCAGGCACAGGAAGTTCAAAAAATAGTTTGCCCCAACTGCGGGCACAAAGTTGCGCTAGGCGACAAACACTGTGGCCATTGTGGTCAAAAACTTGGGAAGAAACCGCAATAGCCCAATAATCTTTTTAGGTGAAAAATAAAATTTTCACTGAGAGACAAATCAAAAACCAACAAACAAGCGATAGGGGGAAAAATGGCTAAAATCAACGCCAACGACTTGCAGAATCAGGTTGACCAAGCTGAAGAGCTTCGGGAAAAGCATGGCAGAGTTGATGAGGCTATGCACAATTTAGATTGTATTATCGCTTTATCTGAGCAACTCCAGTGGTTGTGGGTATTGCGTAACGCGCTTGCCCAGCGCATTGTATGCAATAAACATTTCTTTCGTCTGCGTGGCGGAGAGACTTACCTTCACGCCATGTTGGACGATTGCTTGCATGGGCTTACCTTGCAGGTTACACCAAGCCAAAAAGCCGTATTTCATTTCCGCAGTGCGGAAGTCTATACGCTTTCAGGTAATCTTTCTGTTGCTGCCGACGATTACAGGCTCGCATTGGAGATTGTCGAAAAGGACAGCCGCGAGCACGCTGAAATCTTGAGCAGTCAGGCTGAGTTTTTGGCGGGAGTGGGTAAGGTTGAGGATGCCGCTCGCGCGTTCCAAAAAGCTTTATTGATTTTCGACCAACTTCGGGGAAGTATGCCTGAAGATCATTGGTATACTTTGCGGGCCGGGTTGTACGCTCGGCTAGCCAAGGTGGCCGTGAGTCAGGGAGATTTGCCTTTTGGTGTGTCGTGCCTGATGCACGCTTTCCGAATTGCTTTTTGGATGCTTCTCAGGTGGGGCAACCGTCAACGCTTGGTATTACTTTGCCACGAACTATGGGCAGAATTGGACAAGCGGCTTAGGCGCCGCTAAGCTATAGTCGTCTAAATTATTTTTCGTTGAGTAACCGTGTTGCTCCCGTAGTGTGAAGTTTTCACCCTGCGGCTTTTTGTTTATAAGTCATTGCGAGTGCATCCGAGGCAATCCCTTGCTTGCATCGAGATTGCCACATCAGTCTCCGCCAGCTGGCGAATCCCTTCCGCGCAAAGACAGTGAGGAAAAAAGTACCTTCTTGGGAGAACGGCTGAGTTTGCACCTGTTTCGTGTTCCATGCTACGTGTTTCCGGTTTTTGTGGTATAATTAAGTATAATTTTTGGCATGAGGTTACAGAAAAACTATGGTGAGTCTTGAGCTGACGAAAATTTTTACGCTAACGTCTATTTCTTTTATTTTGGCGTTGCTCGGCACGCCGCTACTGACTTTTTTCTTATATAAATACAAACTCGGTAAGCAAATTCGCGACTCTGTCGACACGCCGCTCTTTACCAAAATGCATGCGGCCAAAAAGGGTACACCCACCATGGGGGGTATATTAGTGTGGGGGAGTACAATAGTCATTATTGGTTTGTTTTGGTTTTTGGACAGGGTTGCCGGGTTGGAGAGTTTTCATAGTTTAAACGTCCTAACCCGCAAAGAAACTCTATTGCCACTTGGCG
>JAEUSE010000096.1 GCA_016788805.1 Candidatus Doudnabacteria bacterium | reverse complement strand
AATACTGCAGCACCCTCGCTAAAGACACGCCGTAGTACAAGCTCGCCACGCGAATGGCCCAGTACTGCCAAAAATAATAAGTTGTACTGAATAGGGTGGCAACAAATTGTACATAGCCCAACGCCACAATAGCCCCGGTCGAGACCGCTCCATACGTAAGCAGCTTAATAAACTGCGTTCGACTTTTTACCGCCCACACCACCACCGCGTAAACTAAAAAGGTGTTTAGCACAAACAACAACTGCGACGCGCCGCGGACCGGATACCTAGCCACACATAAGGACAGCACAGCTAACCCGAACAATACAATTGCCAACCGCTCATACACAAGAAGTTTATTCCATAATGTAACTATAAAACCTTTCACCGCCGATACAGATACGGTCCGCGGCACTTTGAGAGACGCGCGGAAATGCCACGCACATTCCGCAAACGCCCGCAGAAACAAAATGGCCACAACCGGCCGCCACATAGACAATGTATCCGAATACGGTTGGGGCAACACAATGTAAAAAGGAATAGACGCCACCGCCAGCAAAAGCCCGCTAAAAACCGGTGACAAAAGAATATACGCCACTATGAGCCCAAGGCTCAGCCACGCAACACTCGCGGGCCATACCCCGGTAGCCATTAAATACACAGAAACCAGCTGCCAGAGAAGCAAAGCTGGAAGTACGAATCGGGAATTATGAAACTGATTCTTTTTTAGCACCTGCATAGAAACAAAAAGTTACATTCAATAACGTGTAGAAACTTAAAATTCATCCAAGATGTTGGGTGTTATCAAGCATTATTTGCTGATAATTCTTTCCGTCGTTAGTTTCAAAAACATTAATACTACAATTCCTAACTTTATATTCTTTTAGAACTTGTTCGTAAGTCTTATCTAAAAACTCCCCAATAAAGAACCTGATTGGATTATTGTGTGTAACTACTACAAGGTTCTCATGTGGATGCTTTTGAAAGATTTCGGTCAAAAAATCTCTCACTCTATGTTGTACTGAAGATAAAGCTTCAACACCCGCGCTACGATTTTCTTCGCTATCTTTATCTAACATGTCAAAACTAACATTTTCTGGCTTGGCGTTTGTAAAAGCTCCGAAATCTCTTTCTACTAGTAAATCGTGCGCCTGTAATGGCAAGTTTAAATATTGGTTTATGTAGTTTGCGGTATCGAGGCATCTGTTTAACGGGGAAGAATATATCATTTGTATATTCTCACCCTTCAGATAGTCCCCAGTCTTTTTAGCTTGCTCCTCTCCCAAAGGCGACAAAACACCGTGCGTCCTCCCCATTAACCTTGAGTCAACATTCTCAAGAGTTTCTCCATGCCTAATTAAATATATTTTCATTAATATAATTACATTAAGTCCTTAATACATTACTACGAACGAAGTTGTTCCAAAGTCTGTTCTGCGCACTTACGCCAACTAAAGTCTTTGAGGCGGTCTTTACCCTCTTGCACTAATCGCTCAGCTCTACCGGAGACCAATAATACATGCTCTAATGCTTGTTCAATGCTGTCTATATTGTGCGGGTCGCAATATTCCGCCGCATCCCCCGCCACTTCCGGCAAGCTGGATATGCGAGAAGTTATAACGGGAACCCCTGCATCAAATGCCTCCAATACCCACATGCCAAAACCTTCATAAAAGCTGGGTACACAAAAGGCGGAAGCCTTAGCGTACAGCACAGCTCGGTCTTCGTCCGTGACATGATTTAGGTAGACCACTATATCCTTATTCCGTTCTATCTCCTGTAAAATAGATTCCGCCTTCCAGCCCACCCTACCGGCCACAACCAACTTGTGTAAGTCATCCGGATGCTTCTGTTTAAACTGCCGAAATGCGGCAATAAGCCCTTCTAAATTTTTTCGTGGCTGCAAGGTAGATAAAAATAGCACAAACTTTTCAGGCAACTGCATTTGACTTGTCTCTTGTCTCTTCCGCCTCGGGTCGACTCCCGAGTCGAGACGGGTGTCTCTTGTCTCTACACCTTGCGGAGTATACCCATGTAATACCACAGCGACTTTTTCGGCTGGCACGCCGTAATACTTGATTAAATCTTTCTTCGTCGACTCCGATACGGCAATAACTTTTCTGGCAAAGCTACAGGCAAACCAAGTGGTAAATTCCAAATACCAGCGCTTTAATGTTTTAAAGGTGTTTGGATACAACCGCCAGGCTACATCGTGCACGGTGATAAAAGAACGCTTCGGGTGAATGAGCGGCAAAGAAGCGGCGGGTACAAATAGCACATCGGGTGCTGCCACGAGCATTTCCCAAGACAGCCGCAGTTGCGTCCACAGGTACGGAAACTTAACAGGCCCGTACCCGAGTATTTTTATTTTAAAGTTCTTGGGCAACTGCAAAAACCAGTCTTGCGGCTGAGTACGGAGGTACAATATATATTCATTTTCATGGTCAATTTCGGCAAGTTGAAGAATAAGCTGTTGCGCATAATGCTCAACGCCCGTCTTACTCCCCTCGTTTGCCCGCTCTGCTTCTATGCCTATTATCATCACCTACCTATCTGCGAACTAAGTCGTGCCCTGTTCCACCCCTAATATGGCAATCGCCTGTTTCATGCCCCTCCCTGCCGCACAAACCACAAAACACAGTCTCTGATTCGGTTTTATCAAAAATAATATCGCTAATCGCCAGCCCCATTCGAACTCGGTGGTTGGATGAGTTGATGCCGTAATAATAAAAACACCCTTCACTTGGCCTATCTAGCTTCGGCCCATAGTACACATCTTCACCGCTGGATAATTGGCCCACTTTACGCTGTGTAATCATAAAACTTTTTAATTATACTTGTCTTATGCAAATCTGGCCGGTAAGGCCGAGCTCTTTTAATTAAAATGTTAGACGGTAATAACCCTTTAAGATTTTCTGTATATGCCCGCTGGTCATATCCTAACAGAATAATAGCCGGCTCGTGTTTTATGATGTGCCGTATGTACCCCTCGCGATCTCCGAACACCACCTTATCGGCCAAACCTGAGTACCGTACCAGTGCCGCACGCTGACGCTCGTTGTGCAGTGGTAGCTTTCCTTTTATGCGTTTTACGTTGATATCTCGGGCAATAGAGACTATCAAATACGGGTTTTTTGCCAAGGCGCGGGCCTGCTTAAAAAAGTGTAAGTGACCCGGGTGGAGTATGTCAAAAGTGCCAAATACCATAATACGCGTGAACAGGCCTGTTGACCGATTATTTTCTATGGCCTTCTTCACTGCTGTTACATTTTTTTTCATACTATGTACATGTTACCACTTTGGGACGGCCGTCTTAAAGTGGTAATGCTTCGGTTTGTTAATATTGTGCAGCAACCTTATATGGTTCGATTAAATAATTTGCGAATAAAATCTCTATCTGCTTGTGTAAAAAATTTGAGTATTGCCAATGTAACAATATAAACAACAACGCCAACGCCTCCCACAATAAGTACATTAAAAATTAGCGGTGCTAAATGTTTAGCGCTGGCCTCCAGCGGAACCACAATTGGGCTCCAATCTCGAATAAACCACAACACCACGCCCATCACGGCAGCTGCGACCACAGGCTTAACGAATTGTCGGACCAACGCAAAGTGGGTAATGTTCTTCCAAATAAAATAAAAATAAAATATACCCTGGAGCGCTTCGGACACCACCGTCATCACCGCCGCCGCCTGTATGCCATACCGCGGCACTAATAAAATGTTACCCGCAATGTTTATAACCACGTTCACTCCGGTTACAATAACCGCCCACCTGGTCAACTGGGACACCACCAACGAGTTGGCAGTCACATAGATAAATAGAATAACTATGGCCCAAACCAATATGGCCAAAACCGGCGCGGCAGGTAAAAAACGAGCGTCTCCGCTGGTAAGTACTAAAATAAGCTGTCGGGAAAGCAAACTGCCGCCCACCCCCAGGGGTAACGCCACAGCCACCATAAGCCGGATATATTTTTCTAAGGTGAGACGCACCTCACCCAAAGCCCGTTTCGCCATAAGCGCGGCCAAAGCCGGATACAAAGAGTGAGAAACGACCGCGGGGAAAAAGTTGGTTAAGTCCACCACCTTGTACGCCGTAGTATACAAACCGGTTTGCGCGTAGCCCAAAAACTTAGTTACCAACACCACGTCAATGCGGTTATAAATGGTGCTAAAACTCACCAATAGGGCAAACGGCGCGGCTGCCCAAAGCATTTTTTTAAGCAAGGCAAAGTCAAAGTGCGCAAAGGCCCGAACAAGCCGTAAATCGGGTAAATGCTTTCGCACGTGCCCATAGTAGAGCAGCAGCGAAAAAGACGAAGACAACACCTGGTTTATCGCCAAGTAGACAATGGAGTGCTTAAAATACACGGCGCTCAAAATAACCAGCACGTTCACAAACGACACCACAAAATTGTTAAGCGCGACTTTGCGCATATCCTGAAAGCCGGACAGCACGGTTAGAAAAGGCACGGTTAATCCGTACAAAAAAACACCCGCGCCGGCCACCATGGTCGCGTGCCGAACTTCGGCATCATATCCGCGGGCATAGACAAACACCACCATAAGGGCATACACCAAACCGGCCAACACCACCTCGGCGGTTAAAAAATTATAAAAATATTTTGCGGCTTGGGTTGCGTCT
>JAEUSE010000095.1 GCA_016788805.1 Candidatus Doudnabacteria bacterium | reverse complement strand
GGCTTTTCCGAAAAGTTATTTACCGCCGGCGGGCGAGCAGGCGAGTGCCATAGTGGTTTTAGGGGCGGCGCCTAACAGTCCGGCTATTCGTTTTCGCGCGCTTAAAGGGTATGAGGTATATAGTGCCGGTTATGCCTCGCGGCTGATACTTTCCGGCGGTTTAACTTCCGTGCGAGACGAATCGGAGGCGCAAAACATGAACCGTTTTTTACATAAGCAGGGTTTTAGCGGGTATGCGCTCTTAGAGCAAAAATCTACCAATACCCTGGAGAATTTAGAGAACAGTAAACAGCTCGTACCCGGGGCAGCCAGTGTATTAGTGGTGAGTGATGCCTACCATTTGCCCAGGGCTTTTCTCGTCGCGAAAGCTGTTGGATTTTCGCGGGTGTACTGGAGTTCCCCGGCTAGTGGGTACTATAAGCCGGCAGAACTTGCTTGGTATTATGGCCGGGAATTTGTGGCAGTGCTGACCTATGCTCCAAAGCTAATTTTTTTGCGTTTTTCAAACTAATACAGCTGCTCGAGTGTGTAGTCATCCTGTTGATAACTACGTGTTTGACAAGCTGTACGAAAGGTATATAGTTACTTTAATTTATGTTAAATACGAAGCACAACGTGAGTCGATTAGTTGAGTTCTGCCGTCCCAGACGGGGGCGGGGGAGTTCTGCTTTACGCCCCGTGGTTTGTTTCGCGCCCCGCATATTTCATATAAATCTCGTTTAATTCCCAGTCTTTTCCAGGCTGGGTTTTTTACAAATAATTAAGCCTCAAAGTGTATGCAAGTACTAGTCTCCGTGTTGGTAGTCTGCGGACTATTTGCTATCTGCTTACTGTACGCTTCTGAAATAGACGACAGCGAGCTGTAGCTATAGGTATTTTTAGAAAAGGCCAAAATCTTCGCGCTTTAAGCGGTGGGGTTGCCTTTTTGGGGGCTTTAGAGCTTTTTCCGGCCGTTTATTGACAAATGAGCCGGTTATTTATATACTGCGTTTATAAATATCCTAAGACAGTTGGTGGCCGAAAGGCTTTAAACCTAGCGAAAGTTGGGGCCCGCCGAGGAGTATGAACAGCTTCCAAAGCTCCTATAGCTTTTTAGCTTGAATACACACTCGGGTATACCCGAGTTTTTCTTTTGCGATATTTGTACATTCATAAAGGTCGACATATAAGTCTTTTGGTTTAAAGCTAATAAGCTCTAAGCTGAAAGCTGAAAGCTATTAAAAATGGCAAAAACACGACAACAAAAAGAGACAGATTTAGCCGAACTAACCGCAAAGGTAAAGTCTGCTAAGTCTATTGTGCTTTCCGAGTACCGCGGTACTACTGTGAAAGACGTGGACACCTTTCGGAACGCCTTGCGCAAAGAAGCGATTTTTACCAAAGTGTACAAAGTGCCTTTAGTAAACAAAGCCTTTGCCGCCAACGGCATAAGTGCCACTATAGACTATAAAGTCCCTGTGGTAATGGCAATTTCCGAAGAAGACGAGGTCGCTGCCGCGCGCATTGTGAAAACAGTGGGCAAAGAAGTTAAAACTATTAGCATTTTGAGCGGGGTGGTGGACGGAAAGTTCATGGACAAGAGTCAAATGATGGCTCTAGCCGACTTGCCAAGCAAGCAAGATATGCGTGCCAAGCTGGTGGGAACTATGAACGCTCCGGTATCCGGTTTTGTAAATGTATTGGCCGGCAACCTTCGTGGCCTGATTAACGTATTAAACGCAGTAGCCACAAAATAGCTTGTAGCTATTAGTTGCTAGCTTGTAGAAATAATTAATAATTAGAGCTTTCAGAGTTTTTCCTAATAGCTAGAACCTGAAAGCTAGAAGCTAATTGTATATGTCCGAAGAGAACAAAGTAGAAGTACCAGAGAAGTTTAAGTCTTTGGTTGATCAGATTGAAAAGCTTTCCGTACTCGATCTTTCCGAGTTGGTAAAGGTGCTTGAAGAGAAGTTTGGCGTGAGCGCGGCTGCCCCTATGATGATGGGTGCTATGCCTGCAGCCGGTGGTGCTGCCGCTGCCGCTGAAGAGAAAAGCGACTTCACCGTTGAGTTAACCGATGCCGGTGCGAACAAGATTAACGTAATTAAAGTAGTTCGCGAAGTTACCGGTTTGGGTCTTAAAGAAGCAAAAGACTTGGTAGACGGTGCTCCAAAGGCTATCAAAGAAAACGCACCTAAGGCCGAAGCTGAAGAACTCAAGAAGAAGCTCGAGGAAGCCGGTGGTAAAGTAACTTTGAAGTAGTTACCAGTTCTTAGTGCCTAGTACTTAGTGCACAGTGAACAGTAAAAAAGCCTCCGTTTGGGAGGCTTTTTTACTACTCTCTTTGTATTTAGTAATTAACCTTAAGTAGGCTGCCCGATCGGAGAACGTATATAATTTTGCCGGCTTCATCTACGGTAAAGTCTTGAGAACCTTCTAACTGGTCACTGGCAAGAATTTGCAAAAGCTTGCCGGTTTTGTCGGTAATAATAATGCGGCCGTTCGCGTCCAAAATATAGAGCTGCTTGGCAACGTTGTCCGCAAAGAGTTTACCTGTACCTGAGAACGGCGTACTTAAAGCGGGAAAGGTGAAGGCGACCGGTTTTCCGGCAGTGTATTTTCTAATGCCGTCTTGCATAAGGACGTACACGCTACCGTCTACGGCAATATCTTGGGCGTTTTTAATTGCCTCATCCTTAACAGATACTACCGGTTTGCTAATGCTCGTGTTTGTAATTAAGTAGCTAATAACTTGGCCAAGGGCAGTGTCGGCTGTGTAAGCTCGATTATTGGTGGCGTACCTAACAAGGCCTTTAAAGTTTGCCGCTTTGGGTACGTTCTGGTAAAACTGTTGGCCGATTGTGCCGTTTTGCGTGTTCCATACGCCCAAGCCTTGGCCGTCAAACACTACCACGCTGGTACCCGGAAAAGCGGCACTGTCCTGAATAGCGGTGGAAGTTTTGAGTGCGCCGTCTTCTATGGCGCCGGTTACCAAGTTGTAGCTAACAATGGTGGTGCCGGTGGCGGTGGCCAGCGCGGTGGGTGTGCGGATGAGATTGTCCGCGTTGCTCAGAGTGGCAATGGTGGTCGGGTTTACCTCGGTAATTTTTTCTACTTTATTTAGTAAAGTAGTTATTTGTTTGGTGATATCTGTTACGACTTGTTTTTGGTCTGCGGTAGTGGCTTTTACACCGCTTAATTCTTGCTTTGCCTGCTGCAGTAATGTAAGAGCGGCTTGTTCGTCTCGGAATACGAGTTTGCTGTCCGCGTCGTTTACCAATTTGGTTATGCTGGTTTTGACTTGCTCAAATGCAGCGGTGTCGGCTGCGGATTGACGTTTATTACGTGCGACAAATATGTTTACCACTACGGCAAGCAAGAGCACAGCAACAGATACGGTAAAGAACTTTTTAGGCTTGCTAAAGTTTTGAAATTTGGTTAGTGGGGCCCGAAAGTCCGCTTGGCGGTAACTTTGAGCGTGCTCTTTAAGTGAAGAAATTCCGCGCGCGCCTTTACTGGCCGCGGCGGAAGACAGTTTGGAAATGTTCAAATTGGGTCGTTTAGAGGCGGTCGCTTTTACCGACTTCCAAATGTTTTGAGCAACTTCTTTGGTAACAAATTTTTGAGCAAAGCCGGTTACTTGCTTAAGTCGGGAGGCCTTCGTGTACGTGCTTTGGTATTCGTTTAGGGTAAGGGTGTCCGCGGGCGCGCCCATAACCTCTGTTTCTTGTATGAGCAGTGTGGCAAACGCTACTTCCGGTCCGGCGTTGTCTTCTAAAATACGCACCACTTCCTGCGCGCCTATTTCCAGAGTATTGTCGGCTAAAATATTTTTGAGGCGGTCTATGGATAAATGGTTAAAGAGCTCTGCCGTGGTGAGAATTATAACATCGCCTATCTTGAGCTTGCCGGAAGAAAAGTTCTCAAATGTTTTTAAAGGGTGCTTGGCGTTGGTGCTTTCGGTAATTTCGTTAAAACCCCCGGCGCGCATAAGCAGGGCGCTGGCTTTACCGGTGGCGGACACGTTAATATGGTTCCCACGGCGTACGGCGACAACCGCAGAAAGCTTGCCGGTCCAGGTTTGTTGGCCGAGCGAGCTGAGTTTGCTCACTTCGTCGTTTATTTCACCAAGGGCGACTTCAAAGCTGTTTTCGTTAATGGCCCGTTTGTAACAACGACGCAGTGCCGCGGTTACACTAGTGGCAATGCGTTCGCAATCGTCCAGCGCGGCTGGGTTGAGTACCGGCAAAGACACCACCGCAAAAATTTCCGAGTCCGGGTTCGGCGTGCGTTCGGCCATGGTGGCCACATAGGTATTGGTTTGTTTGGAATTGCCAATCTGAATTTTGGCAACGTTGGTTTCAAATGTATCCATGGGAGAAGTGTCCGCGGTCAAGTAGAGAAAGTAGCCAATACAGAAGCCCCGAGCGCTCGCCGCGATGCACTACGTATAGTATACAGTATTTTTGGGTGTTTGTTTTTAGCTGTGCACAGTCTATTGCTGTTCGTTTGTGTTAAACTAGTCTTATGGCGACGAGAAAACAGAAACCGGCGGATGTACAGGACGCGATGAATCAGCATCTTATTTTACGAGACCATTTAGCTGTAGATAGAACTCGACTGGCCGTTGAGCGAGCGTTTTTGGCTTACATTAGAACTGGTTTGACCTTTTTGGTGGCGGGCGTGAGCGGGTATAATTTATTTCAGTCGGTGTGGATTCGCAGCTT
>JAEUSE010000094.1 GCA_016788805.1 Candidatus Doudnabacteria bacterium | reverse complement strand
AGGTCTGCGAGTACTTTTTCCGCGTGGGTAGCGGGCTTTACCCCCTCGTATATTTTGGCAATTTTGCCCGTCGGGTCTATAAGGAAACTGGTGCGAAGCGTACCCATGTATTTTCTGCCGTACATACTTTTTTCCGCCCAGACGCCGTACTTTTCTACCATTTGTTTGTCTTCGTCGGCCAGGAGGGTAAAGGGAAGGTTGTACTTGGTAGCAAACTTTTCGTGTTTTTTAACCGGGTCAATACTTACGCCCAATACTACTGCGTTGACCTTTTTAAACTTGGGAAAGTTGTCTCGTAAACTACACGCTTCTGCCGTGCACCCCGGAGTATCGTCTTTCGGGTAGAAATAGACGAGCACCCACTTGCCAAGGTAGTCCTTGAGTTGGTGTATGGCGCCTGTTTGGTCCGGTAGTTTGAAGGCCGGGGCTTTTTGGCCTATTTTTAGGTTCATAATGTATGTTTGTTGGTTTACTTAATAGTAACTTGGGTGGCCAACTCAACGGGTACTATTTCTACCCAGGTTTGTCCGGGTGACAGGGTGACTTCGGTTCCCGTGTCGGTATAGAAGCGGGTTCGTCCGGCCACCTTTTTCCAACTGCCTTTTGCAGCCACTCCATTACTCAGAATAGTCGCTTTGCCGCCCCGGTCTAGGTTAAAGGAAATGCTGCCTATAGTATCTGTCTCTGTAGGAAAACTCTGCGCAAACTGGATGAGCACGTTTGTGGGAGTAATAGCGACCCCGTTATCGGTTGCAGCTACGCCTCCGAGCTTGCGAATATAGACGTTTTTAACCGGGTCGTACGTGTATGATACCGTATATTTGGGTGTAGAAAAAGGTATGGTAATGGTCTGTTTGTTTGAATGGTCTTGTGGGCTGGGTTGCTGGTAGGCCCAGGGCGCAGCTTCCGTTTGAGTGCTCCATTGGTTATCTTTTGCTAGTTGGCGTAGTTGGTCTATGGAAGTGTGTACGTTGTGGGGAGCAGGTCTAGTTTTTACCCTATGAAAATAAGGTTCGAAAAAGTATTGGTCTGCATTGGCTAGGCCGGGGTAGCTTCCTGCCTTCAGCGCGGCCAAGGCGTCGCTGTTACCGCCGACGTGAGCATATATGGCTCCCCACTCCGCAGCAAGTTCGTTAAAGTATACTCTGGCGGAACGTATGGGCCCGACGTTTTCCGGCGCCTTGGTTTGGTATATGGCTAAAAATCTGGTTATGCCGCCCTCTGCCAGGGTTTCGTATACTACATCTGCCTCAGAGAGTCCTGTGGTGGGTCGGGCGTCCGGGTGGTTGTCTAGACCCACTGCGCTCGGTCGCCGCTCTGCTGTTTCCGCGGGTACAAGTGTGCCGTTCAGTCCGGGGAGTAAGGCTGCAGTCGGTTGGGGGGTGGTTGAGTTGTTGTTACCCGGGAACGAAGAGGTGCTCGGCCAAAACCATCTGGCAACCACACCCAGAGTAATTATAACTACGCAGCTTCCGGCAACAATATAATATTTCGAATATGTTTTCATGTGGTGGTTATGGCCTTATACGTGCAGTCTTTTGACCCTTTCTAGGGTCGATAACCCCAAAACCAGAGTCAAATATCCCAATCTTCATACTACTTCGCTTATTTAAAGGATTTTATAGTCTTATTTGAAGCCACAATTATTATACCAGGCCTTGTTTATTTCTAAAATTAGGAGTAAAATTTCTAATGCGCACAATAATGTGGCTATTTAGTCAACCCCCAGGGTCGGCGACGGTAGCTGCGAAGTTAGGGTGATTTCGACACAGGAGGAATTGAACGAAATGCCATTGGATGCAATAAATTATGCCCTTTTAGAGTGGGCTAAGAGCAAAGAGCGTGGAATTTTGGTCCCAACATTTCCAAAGCCACCGTTGTTTTTACAGATTACCGCCAGCGATCAAGTCGTCGTTGCCTCAATGTGCAGTGACGGGATGAAGTTGGCGGACCAACTTGGACATCAGTGGACCCTACACGAGCAAGTATGCGGACATCAGCACACTCACCTTGTCGGGAACGCCGGGGGGCCTATTTCGATTGCCCCCGAACCGGAAATGGTGAGTGCGTTTCCGCATAGATTTGTGGGGCCTTACACAAAATCCGCTCACGATTTAGAGGAGATTGAAATCGGGTGTTATGCAATGCGGACCAACTGCATAGAGTTGGTCGGTCATGTTCCTTGTAGACTTGCCCAGATAGCGGGTCTGGATATTTTTCAAGTTATGCGCTCTACGTTGAATGCGGCACCGCTGGTGATTGATCATGTGACCAATTCCGAGTTGGTTAAGCCGATCACTGAAGCTTGTGGTCTGAAAGTTCGGGTAGATTGTTACCTGCATGCGCATCAGTTGACGCAGTTTAAGACGAGGGCGATTAATCCCGTTAAATTTTGGGAACACCACGACGAGTTCGAAGCGCTCGCGCAGCGTTATCGTACCCACGGCGTTCCGATGGCAGTGAACCAATAAACTAAGCTGAAAGGCTTATAACCGACAGGCTCTCATATTGGAGGAATATGAGAGCCTGTCTTCGCGTCTGGTTGTGTAAGTCATTACGCTATTTGTGTGGCCTCTGATACAGCGCCGTGTTTGTTTATAACAATGTTGTATACGCTCAATCCTTTGTCGAGCGCGAGTTCTTTTACGGTAATGCTGCGTTGCGCTGCCTCGGCTTTTGCGAGGGCCGCAAATATGTTTTCGACGGGGGTGTTGGCTAGTTGTTCGTGGAGGAGTTCGGCGAGTTTGTGTAGCCGTTCATTAACCAAAGTTTGATTGTACACAAAAGCTTGTATGGGTTCTCCTTCAAACTCGGTTTGGTGGTGCAGGCTGTAAGCCGGACGTTCCGGGTCGGTCGGGTCATACTCGGGCAGACTCACTACAAGCACCGCCGCTTCTGCGTGGCTACCCTTTAGCTCTGTTGGTTTAATATTTTCCGCTTCCAAATCTTGGAGCGTGCGTGAAATAAGTTGGGCCTGTGCTTCAGTTAGTCCGTAGTCTGACGCACGAGTGGTGGCCCGTTTGTTGTGTCCGCACCCATCGTGTCCGGCATGGTCGTCGCTGTGGTACTGGAATTTATCCTTGCCTCCGACGAGGGTATATACAGTGTTGAGTATGGCTTCATCGGAAAGGTTGGCGCCTTGTTCTGCCTGTAGCTCGTTTACTGCCGCAAAGGCGGCCTCCAAAACACCGGTATCTGCGCCGGCTAAGGCAATGGCTCCAGCCTCGCCTTCCGGGTACCGCCCGTCCACGCAGCTGGAAAATTTGTTGGCCGCTGTTACTTTAAAGGTAGCTCTTGTCGCAAATTCAGTGGCTTCCTCTAGGGTCATGCGGAATTCTAATCTATTATCCATATTTTCAACACGTTTTAATTGTTCGCTGCCTGTTTGCATAGTGTATACAGTTTAAGTGCCCTTCTATCATACTGGGGCCCGGGTTTCTTTTCAAGTTTTGATTCTTGGTGGTATACTAAAAGGGCAAGTTAAAACGTGGAGTATGATAGAGCGTTTTGGAAAAAAATTTGAAATCTTTGCAAGCTTTGTCTTTTACCGTATTGCAAGCCGGCTGATTAAGTAGAAAATAGTAAGTAGAAAGTAGTAAACAGAAAACCATTTCGCATGCGCGAAATGGTTTTAAGGTTCTTTCTATTTTCTATTTACTGCTTTCTGCTTACTACTCTGCTAAAACTCAAAACTATCCAGGTACTTTGGAATAATTACTTCCGTAGTCGGCAGTTTTTCTTTTAAAAGGGGAGCAAAGGTAGTAGCTTGATCTTCCTCAGTGTGTACCAGGAATATCTTTTCTAAACCGTGTAGTTGAGTGGTGTATTCTAGCAGTTGCTGTTGATCCGCGTGGGCGGAAAACTCGTTGAACTTTACAATATGCGCCCGCACTTCCGTTGGGTGCCCAAAAATGTTCACCCTGGTTTCGCCCTCCAGTATTTTTCTACCCAAGGTGCCTTCGGCTTGGTAACCGGTGAACATAATAATGTTGTTTGGTTCACTAATGTTATTCTTCAGGTGGTGTAAAATTCTGCCGCCCTCGCACATGCCCGAAGCGGAAATAATCATGAACGGGCCGCTGAGGTTGTTGAGCTGTTTGGATTCATCCACCGAATGGGTGTAAATGAGGTTGCGGAAAGCCAAAGGGACGTCGCCGCGGTGGCCAAAGTCGTGCCAGGTTTCGGTGTTGTACTCTTCTGTATGCTTGTCAAAAACTTCCGACAAGCTAACTGCTAGAGGGCTGTCTATGTAAATGGGCAACCGTGGAATTTTGCCGCTATCTGTAAGCTGGTGCAGGATGTAGACCAGTTCTTGCGTTCGACCGAGGGAAAAAGACGGCACGATAATCTTACTTTTGTGTTTAAACGCTGTGTTTACTATGTGCGCCAAATCTATCATGGCGGTCTGCAGGGGTTTGTGGTTTCGGTTTCCGTAGGTACATTCAGACAGTAGGATATTCACCGGCTCCTGCACCACCTCCGGGTCACGTAAGAGCGGCGTGTGTTTATGTCCAATGTCCCCGGTAAACGCCAAGGTTTGTGTTTTACCTGCTTCGGTAATTTCTAGGAGTATTATGCTTGAACCTAAGATGTGCCCTGCGTCATACAGCTTGAACCGGATGTTGTCGTTAAGTCGAGTCCATTGCTTGGTATGCCAGAAGTAAGGAGTCGGCTCGAAATAGGGGAGCATAGCCTCTACGTCTTCCAT
>JAEUSE010000093.1 GCA_016788805.1 Candidatus Doudnabacteria bacterium | reverse complement strand
AATTTTCTAAATTATAACTATGATAGGTTGGTAAGAAAATTTGGGCAAGCTCCAACGTATCAACGGTAGCCGAACTCTGTGCAAGCCCAAAAGCCTCCAAGAACCTCCGGTCCAAACTTACTCCGTGCCCAACCAATACCGTGTTTTCTAATAATGCCGCCACTTTCGAAAAAACCATATCTTTCGTAGGCGCTGACTCTAGCGCTTGCTCGGTAATACCCGTCAGACCCTGAATACGTGTATGTAGGCTACCTTTCGGTTTAACCAAGGTCTGCCATTCTTGGAGTACTACAATAAGCCCCTGCCGCAACTCAAACAAAACAATACCGATTTCGACAATTTCATCTGTTGCTGGATCAAACCCGGTTAACTCCAAATCAACGCTAGCATATATAGTTTTCTGTTCACTCATATTCGGTATTGTACCCGCACTGCGGCTCACCTGGCAAACTAAAACACCCCCTGTGGGGGTGTTTCACAAAATACACTTATAAGCTAATCAACCTCCGCAACCTCCGAAGGAGGCATGATTCCATTTTTGGCTTGCTCGCGGACCGCAACGAGCACTTTTTGAAGCACGGGCGGGTTCTCTTTCAGAAAATTCTTCGCGTTTTCCCGGCCCACCCCGAGCTTAACATCCTCAAATACATACGTATTACCGTTTTTCTGTAACACTCCGAGCAAAACACCGGTATCCAACGCATCGCCGGCAATAGAGATACCCCAATTACCGGGTTGGTACATAACATCAAACTCGGCTACTTTAAACGGAGGGGCCACTTTATTTTTTACAACCTTTACTTTTACTCGATTACCCACCACTACCTCGCCGCTTTTAATCTGGGCAATTCTTCTCACGTCCATTCTAACTGAGGCGTAAAACTTAAGGGCGTTACCTCCGGTGGTTGTTTCGGGGTTGCCAAACATAACCCCAATCTTCATACGAATTTGGTTTATAAATATAACGGTGGTTTTAGACTTGGAAATAATCCCGGTAAGCTTACGCAACGCCTGGCTCATGAGCCGAGCCTGTAATCCCATATGACTATCACCCATTTCACCCTCAATTTCCGCGCGGGGCGTGAGTGCCGCGACCGAATCCACGACAATCAAATCAACCGCGCTGCTCCGAACAAGTGTTTCAACAATATCTAAGGCTTGTTCTCCGGAGTCGGGCTGAGAAACAAGTAAGTCATCCACGTTTACACCCAAATTTCGGGCAAACTCAGGGTCGAGCGCGTGCTCTGCGTCAATGAAAGCCGCCAACCCACCCTGCTTTTGCGCCTCCGCAATCATATGAAGGGTTAATGTTGTTTTACCGGAACTCTCAGGACCATACACCTCAATAACCCTCCCCCTCGGAATACCGCCTACCCCCAAAGCTAGGTCTAAGCTAATACTACCCGTGGGGTAACTTTCCACGTTTAATGCCCTTGAATCAGACAATTTCATAATACTGCCTTCACCAAACTTATCTCGAATTTGGTCGAGCGCGCTTTCAACCGCCTTGAGTCGGCCGCCGGCCGGAGCGGATCCGGCTTTTGATTTCGTTGCTTTAGCCATAGTATGGATTCCTTTCAAGTGAATAAAAATTAGTTTTGTCTCGTAACCATAGATGGGTGTCCCTGGACCACACCCGAGAAGGGGATATCTACCAGAACTTCTCCTGCTTTTCCAAGCTGGCCAATTTCGCGACCGTTCAATCGGATACGAGTTTTGCCTGCATTGTTAGTACTCAATAAAATTCGATCATT
Organism: Candidatus Doudnabacteria bacterium; assembly: GCA_016788805.1. Lineage (GTDB taxonomy): Bacteria > Patescibacteriota > Doudnabacteria > UBA920 > UBA920 > JAEUSE01. The sequence goes on along the minus strand of JAEUSE010000093.1, from coordinate 3,025 downwards.
AGCGGCGAAGAATGACTCGCCGAATGATACCGGGATGGTTTTACCCGCAAACAACACGGAGGCTTCCACCCCGCGCTCAATGCTCACACCGAGCACCACCGAAGGTACAGAAGGGCCGGAACCAATTTTAGCAGTCGGACTATCTGATACTAAAAAAGTAAGGATTTGTTTGTTTGTTTTGCCAAACCTACTTCGCGCGGTAACCTGCAAAGTTTGCGCTCCGGATAAAAAGCTTATAGTTCCGGAAAAAGTACCGTCACTCCCGGCAAACACCGTCTGGTTATTAAAAGAGACTTCGCTGCCCGGACTTGCTTTGCCGGTAACCTCCACGACTCCTGTCGGATACAAATCGCCGGAGACCGGTGTACGAATAACTAAATCGGGCACGCCACCGACCGTCCATATTTGAAAACCCAAAAAAAGCAAAACGACAAGCAGACAGATAAGCCCACCCGCAAAGGCGGCGCGCTTGGTAATACCACCAACCAGTACGACCGCCCAACCGGTCGGTTTCCGACGGCCCGAGTGTTCGACACATAAAACTCTTTCTCGGTTAAACTGAGCCACGAGCTCGGACGCAGATACAGCATACAATTGTGCCAAAGATTTTAAAAACCCCACAACGTACACGGCTTCCGGCAGCGCGGCAAAGTCGCCGGACTCTAAAGCGCGTACATATTTGGGAATAATCCCTGTACGCTCGACAACCTCATCGAGAGATAAGTGCAATTCCGAGCGAACCGCCCGCAAATACTCTCCCAAAGTTTCCGACGATAATTTTTTAATTTCAAACTCCATAAGTAATTATGTTGCAAACCTTAAAGTTCGGAGCAAAACTAACCTAGTTAAACCGATCGTGTCCATTCCCCGGTTCGTCGTCAAAGGTATCGGTAGTTCCGCCCTGCGCCCCGTAAACTTCTCGCGGCTTCGCCCCTTCACCCGGTCCGACAACGCCCCGCTCTTCCAGCAGGTCCAATAGCCGAGCGGCGCGGGCATACCCGACCTTTAATCGGCGCTGCAAAAAAGATGCGGAAGCCTTGCCTGCTCGAAGCACTTCTTGCTGGGCCGCTTCAAGTAAATCGTCATCGTCATCACTCCCTCCCTCAAAACCGGGAATTGAAAAGCCGGTTCTAGGTTTTTGGGTTACGTCATCACTATATATAACCGCACCGGCCTGCTGCTTGAAGAAATCGGTAACTTTACGTACTTCCTTTTCACCGATATATGCACCCTGTATACGACGAGGTTTGTTTGACTCAGCGGAAATAAACAACATATCCCCGTTTCCGAGTAATTGTTCAGCCCCGCTCGCGTCTAAAATAGTTCGGCTATCAATTTGGCTCGCAACGGCAAACGCTACCCGCGAAGTAATGTTCGCTTTTATCAAACCAGTAATAATATCCACACTGGGGCGTTGGGTGGCCAAGACTAAATGAATTCCCACGGCTCGGGCCATTTGAGCCAACCGCACGATTGCCGCTTCAATATCCGCTTGGGCTACCGCCATTAAATCAGCAAGCTCGTCTACCACAATAACAATATACGATAAGGCTAACGGCGCAACGCTATTATATTCGGCAATATTGCGCTTCTGAGCCTCAGCAAGCAATTTATACCTTCTATCCATCTCACTCACCGCCCATTTCAGTGCGTTCACGGCTTTGTCCGGCTCAACAATCGGTGGAGTAAGTAAATGTGGTATTCCATTATACAAGGTCATCTCAACTCGCTTCGGGTCAACCATAATAAGCTTTACGTCTTGCGGCGTATTTCGATAGAGCAAACTAATAATGAGGGAGTTTAAGGCTACACTCTTACCCGTACCCGTAGACCCGGCAATAAGCAAATGGGGCATTTTCGCTATATCGGTTATTTGCGTCTTGCCTGCGACGTCGCGACCCAACGCAAACGCGAGCCTGCTAGGATGATTAATAAAATCGCTGGTTTGTAAAACCTCACGCAAACTTACAATACGGCTTGATTTATTTGGTACTTCAATACCCACCAAGGCCTTTCCGGGAATGGGAAGCTCCATCCGAATGGCATGCGCGGCCAGTGCTAAGGCTAAGTCGCTTTTCAAACCGGCGATCTGAGAAAGCTTTACACCGGTATTCGGCCGAAGCGTGTATTGGGTAACTGTCGGTCCTACATTAACCTCACCCATTTCAACTTCTATCCCAAAATCGGCCAAGGTTTTATGAATAATGGCAATATTAGCCTCAATATTACCGCTATCCACTGAAGTCTTATGGTCGTCAAGCAAGTCAAACGGCGGCAACTTCCAGTCTTTACGTTCTTCAAGTACCACCGCGTCCGGTAGTTTTGCATCCCCGCTCGGCTTACTCGCATTTACCACAGGCGCTGTTTTAACAAGTTGCTTCGGGGCCTGTACGGAGGCCGTCTCCACCGGAACCTGAACAAAATCTACCCCTTCGGGACTATTTATTTTTACGGGCGCAGGTTGGATTTTCGGACTTCCTGGTGCCTGTACATCGACCGCTTTTTTAATAAAGAGAGGAACGTTTAAAAGCACCAATGCCCCGGAAATAAGCAGGGCAACCAACACGAGGGTGGCCGCAGAAAAGCCCAACAACGAGTACAGCGGCGCAGCGACCAACCAACCCAACAAACCGGCACCCCGACCCAATAAAGCCAGGTCCATCGGCGGCTGATTAGCAATTCGCGTCGCTACGCCGTGCCACAGCCCAATCAATGCAACAGCACTTAACAGCGCCCCTAAAATGGTACGCTTGCCCCAACCCAGTTCCCCTAGCGTTGTCGCCCTCGGCCAGCCCAATAAAACGGCAAGCACCAAAAGCCCCACGGGAACCAAATAGCCAAAAAAGCCAAACAGTATAAAGAGGAGCTCCGACCAATATTCACCGACCAAGCCTGCCGCGTGCAGTAAACTCATCCCGGACAGCGCCACCAGCACTAACAACCCGATAACCAGTAGAGCACGCTTAGTATCGTCGCTTAAATGAACTTGAAAAAAACTAAAGATAGTCCGTACTTTTCTTTTCTT
>JAEUSE010000092.1 GCA_016788805.1 Candidatus Doudnabacteria bacterium | reverse complement strand
AAACCATAAACTTCGGTATTTTATACGGCTTGTCTGCGTTTGGTTTGTCTTATCGAATTCAGGAGTTGGACCACGGGGACGCAAAAGAATACATAGAGAAGTATTTTCAAACTTATCCGGGTGTAAAGGCGTATGTTGAAACCATAAAGCAAGAGGTCCACGCCAACGGTTTTGTAAAAAACGAACTGGGACGTACCCGAAAGTTTCCGGAAATTAAATCGAGCCAGTTTTTCATCCGTCAGGCCGCCGAGCGGGCCGCCATGAACTTTCCCATCCAGTCGCTCGCTGCCGATGTTATAAAAATTGCCATGATTAACATTCATAAAGCACTCTTTTCTGCTTCCCCTCCTAGGATAGGAGGGGTTAGGGGAGGTACGGACTCTGACTGCAGAATGCTTTTACAGGTACACGACGAACTGGTGTTTGAAGTGAGGGAAGACAAAGCAGAGTATTATATAAAACAAATCAAGCCGCTTATGGAAGGCGCTATTAAACTTTCTGTGCCGGTAACGGTTGAGGCTAAAGTTGGTAATAATTGGGGCGAGATGGAAAAGATAGGTTAAATAGGGATACGATGGGTTTATTGTGGGTATTAATTTAAGAGACATGCCAGAAACAAAAGAACTAAAAAAGGGCGAGGTGGTTATATATAAAACCGACACCGGACCGGAGCTAGAGATTGAACTGAAAGACGACAGCATTTGGCTCACTCAGTCGCAGCTTGCTACTTTATTTGGCACACAACGGCCGGCTATTACCAAGCACCTGCGCAATATATTCAACACGTCTGAATTAAGCGAAAAATCAGCATGTTCCGTTTTGGAACATACTGCGAGCGACGGTAAAACATACAAAACCCGGTACTATAATCTTGACGCAGTAATAGCAGTGGGGTACAGGGTTAACTCGAAGCGGGCCACACAATTTAGAATTTGGGCGACAAAGACTTTACGCGACTTTTTGCTTAAAGGCCTTGTGGTGAACCAAGAGCGGTTAAAAGAGCAATCGCAGGCTAAACTAAAAGAGTTAGAGGGAGCGGTTAACCTGCTGCAGCGAGTTATAGCTACGCGGAGGACGGTGGGTGTGGAAAAAGAGTTGTTACTAGTTATGACAGAGTATGCGAGTACCTGGACCACCCTTGTTCGCTTTGACGATAATAGCTTCCCGCCAATTGTAAAAAGCGGACACGCACAACTGCCTGCGTATGAGGAGTTGTTAGAAATGGTTGCGCAGTTTAGTAAGCGACTCAGTCAAAATAATTTAACTGAGACTGGTTTTGGAGAGCAGCGCGGAACAAAGTTTAAGCAGTTGTTGGAGTATATAGAAATCCAAAACTACGGGGTAGCAGAAGCCGGCGCGTTGCTGTTTTACAGTATTATAAAAGATCAACCATTTGTTGCCGGCAATAAACAAATTGCCGCACTTTTATTGTTGGTGTATTTGGTTCAGAATAATTCATTTTACAACAGAAGAGGTGAGCGAAAGTTGGACGATGCAACAATGGTCGCCCTTTCGGTGTTGGTGGAAGAAAGCAGTGTTTCGGATAAAGTCGTTATGACGCAGCTTATTGCGAGCATGGTTAATCAAAAGTAACAGCAGAAATAAGTTAAATAATTAGAAACACGCAAAGGCTCTGCGGTTGCAGGGTCTTTTACTATCCAGTTTTTTGGTTTTTTAGTACAATACAGCTATTCTTATTAACTTAAATAGTACATGCTCTCTCAGATAAAACCGGCTAAACAAGCAATATATTTGGACCATGCGGCCACTACCCCTGTTCGTGCAGAGGTGCTTGCGGCTATGCGCCCGTACTGGTCTATTATGTTTGGCAATCCTTCTAGTTTGTATAGGCAAGGTTTGCAGGCTCGACAGGCGCTCGGTGCGGCCAGAAAGTCTGTGGCGGATGTTTTGAATGTGCGGCCGGACGAAGTTGTTTTTACCGCAGGCGGAACAGAGAGTGCGAATTTAGCAATTCTGGGAGTTGCGCGAGCGTATAGAAAAACCCACGAGACGGGCGGGCACATTATAACCTCTCGCATCGAACACCATGCGGTCTTGCATGCCTGTCAGCGCTTAGAACAAGAAGGTTTTGCGGTTACGTATGTCGGCGTAGACAAGGAAGGTTTTTTTGACCTCGAAGAGATAAATAAAAGTATTCGGAAAGATACAGTTTTAGTGAGCCTTATGTACGCCAACAATGAAATTGGCACCATCGAACCTATTGTAGAAATAGGCAAGCTCATTCGGAGGGTGAACTTAGAGAGGTCTTTGCTTCAACCTACCACCTACCACCTACCGCCTGTCTTATTCCATTCCGATGCGTGTCAGGCTGCGGGGAGTTTAGAGCTTAATCCAAACAAGCTTGGTGTAGACCTGCTTACGCTTAATGCCAGTAAAATATACGGACCAAAGCAGGTGGGGTGCCTGTACGTTCGTCGGGGCGTGTCGTTGGAGCCTATCGTATATGGAGGAGGACAAGAAAAAGGCTTGCGAAGCGGCACGGAAAACGTTCCCGGCGTGGTTGGTTTTGCTCGGGCATTAGAGTTGGCGCAAAAAGAGCGGGTTAGGGAAACTAAGCGTTTATTGGACCTGCGCGACTATTTCATAGCTCAGGTGCTCAAAAAAATACCAGCTGCTCAGTTGAACGGCCCCGCAGCTGTGCCAGTTAAAGCAGCCAACGCCAAACCTAACCTCGGTTTTCGTCGTTTGCCTAACAATATAAACCTCCGGCTTAACGCAGAGGGCGAGGCGGTTATGTTGTATTTGGATGCGAACAATATTGCCACTGCCACCGGTAGCGCGTGTTCTACAGAAAGTGCTGACCCATCCCATGTGTTAAAAGCAATCGGCTTGACGGACGTAGAGGCTAAGAGTAGTTTGCGCATAACGCTGGGTAAGAGCACCACCAAACAACAGCTTGCGTACGTGTTGAAAGTTTTACCCGCAGTGGTGCAAACAGTAGTCGGTATGTAAATTTGTGTGATGTGGTGTTTATGATACAGTAAAGTTAGGTTTGTCATTAACTTTACGACTATGTCAGACGAAGACGACGCCGGCGCTCCAATAGCAGCGCACTGCGAAAACTGCACCTGCGCTAACGCAGAGGCTTGCGCGACCATTCAATGCGGTTGTGCCTGCTGTCACGCCCCAGCCGCGTAAAAACGGTGCCGTGTGATATGTAAAAGCCCCAGGTAGATACCCGGGGCTTGTATTATTTGAACTTGTCCGTCTCGGCCGCCGTAGGCGAGACGGGTTTAGAGCTTACGCTTTTTTCAGCTTGTTGATAGCCTTGGCCATGCGGCTCTTTTTCCGGTTGGCGGTGTTCTTGTGAATCACTTTTTTCTTCGCCGCTTTATCTAAAGCCGCATAGGCTGCGGTGAGAGCCTTGAGGGCCTCGTCTGCGTTCTTGGCTTCTACAGATTGTTTGACAGTCTTAACTGCTGCTTTAAACTTGTCTTTGGTGCGCATATTGTACACGCGCTTGCGGGCGGAGCCACGCATGGCCTTAGCGGCCGATTTCGTATTTGGCATGAAATGCTAGTAAATAGAACTTAGTTATTAGATTTAAGAGTAACCCACCTCTTCGGCGGGTCGTTGATGAGACGACTAAACCTGTGACACGGTACGCATAGTATAGCCGTTTTATATACAAAAAAGCAAGGGCAGCACCAATTGCGGTGTGCCCTTGTGAGATTATTGTGCACATGTAGTGCGTTACTGACGCACGACGTATATGCACCATATAATTGCTCCGACGATTAACCCGAGTGCCAAAAAAATTTCTTTTGGGTGCTTAATCGTGTAGTTGATTGTTCGAATGGCCAATAGTGGTATTGGTCCAAGGTGCGCTTTACGAAATGGCTTGGCAATCCGCGACCCCGGTACGGTAGGGGGTTATAAAAATACTACATTTTGACGGCCGTCAAAATGTAGTATTTTTAGCATGGTGATAGACTGCGTCTATTTGTACTGATTTTTGATTTGGAAAATAATGTAGAGCGATATAATGCTACCCAATATGCCGCCAAAGTCGAAATACAACATGTGAGAGACTAAGGTGAGCAGGGTCGCGTAAAAGAGGTATGTCCAACCTTCTTTTTTGAGTTTGAATAAGTACGGCAGAGCAAGCACTTCCAAAATGAGGGAGGCTACGAGGGCGACCAATGAAGAGCCGCTCCAAATACCCCAGCTATAAACACCGCTCATGGCAGCGATAGGAGAAAAGAGGGCGGTGAGACCAATGGCGGCAAAAATTACCGGTAGGCCGAATATTAAAGCGACTAAGGTTATCCACGGACTAATTTTGGCGATAGTCTTACGCCAGTGTTCCGGTATTTTTGGGACCTTGTGGCCCAAGTTGTCGTCTAGAAATTTTTCTAGCTCAGGCAGAGCGCTGTAAGGGGGTAGCCTGTGGTGCTCGGCCTGGTGGTGTGTATTGTGGTCTTGCGTATGTTGTTCCATAGGAGGTTGAATTACTTATTTATATTCTGGCAGGTTCTGTAAAAATAACAATACCTACTTCTTTTTTAGTTTAGCCAGTTTCTTGGTGGCGGCAATTTTATCACGCAGCGTAGCCGCCAGCTCAAACTCCAGGTTTTTGGCTGCTAAGTCCATTTGGTCGTTGAGTTCGTCTAGGTAATATTTGAGCTCTTCTTTACTCAATTTTCCGGGGTCTACTTCGCGAATAGTGCTGCTGTCGTACGTTTCGGGTAGCTTGCTGCCGGCCAACCTGGTTTCTTGAATGGTTTTACTAATGCTTTGCGGCGTAATGCCGTGCGCGGTGTTATAC
>JAEUSE010000091.1 GCA_016788805.1 Candidatus Doudnabacteria bacterium | reverse complement strand
GTATCTACAACTTTGAAGCAGCGACAAAAAAATCAAGTAAACATTTTAAACGAATCCGAAGGGGCTTTAAAAACCTGGCAGCCAATAAACGCCTGTTGGTAAGCTGGTTCTTCCGTCTATTTGCTTTGGGTGTCACACTCGTAGCCGCTTTGTTCGTATACCTCAGCTTCACGCTCCCCGACCCGAACACATTACTCGAACGTACCGTACCGGAGTCTACTAAAATATACGACCGCAACAACCAGCTGTTGTACGAGGTGCACGGCGAAGTAAAACGCACGCTCGTACAATTAGACCAAATTTCCACTTATTCAAAACAGGCAACCGTCGCGGTAGAAGATAAAGATTTCTACTCTCACAGCGGTTTTTCCATCCGAGGCATTCTTCGCTCAGTTTGGAAAGACGTGACCTCAGTGAGCGCGCAACAAGGAGGTAGCACTATTACTCAACAGTTCGTAAAAAATGCCCTCCTCACTAAAGACAAACACTTAATTAGAAAAGTTAAAGAGCTCATCTTATCGGTAGAGCTTGAGGCTCGATACACCAAGGACGAAATTTTGCAGCTGTATTTAAATGAAATCCCTTACGGCAGAAACGCGTACGGCATCGAGGCGGCGAGTCAGGCCTACTTTAGCAAGCACGCAAACGAACTAACGCTCGGAGAAGCCGCTTATCTGGCCGCCCTCCCTCAATCCACCACCTACTATAACCCTATGGGACCTCACCGAGATGCCCTCGATCGTAGACAGCAGACCATCTTAGGCCTCATGGAGGCACAAGGATATATCACCAAAGAACAAAAAGAGGCTGCTTTGCAAGAAAAAATTGTATTTACCCCGTTACAAAACAATTTAAAGGCCCCTCACTTTGTGTTATATGTACAAGACTATCTCGCGAAAAAATACGGTGAAAAAACACTCGAACAAGGAGGTCTCAAAGTCTACACCACCTTGGACTTAAAGTTACAGGATATTGCCGAAGCTGTTGTAAAAGAACAAGCGGACAAAAATGAAAAAGAGTCAAAAGCCTATAACGCCGGCTTTGTCGCCATTGATCCAAAAACCGGACAAATTCTAGCTATGGTCGGAAGCCGAGACTTCTTTGGCAAGAGTGCTCCGGCCGGCTGCAACCCAGGCAAAGACTGTTTGTTTGACCCTAGTGTGAACGTCACACTCACCCCACAACAACCGGGTAGCAGCTTTAAACCGTATGTGTATTTAACCGCGTTTAAAGAAGGACAAGGCTATGCGCCGGCTAGCATGCTTATGGATGTAAAAACCAACTTCGGACGAAACGGTGACTCAGACTATGTCCCCCAAAACTATAACGGCGGCTTTAACGGACCGGTCTCCATCCGCAAAGCACTGGCGGGCAGCTTGAACATACCGGCGGTAAAAATGCTAGCCTTGGTGGGGATAGACAAGGCCACCCAAACGGCTCGAGATTTGGGTATTACCAGCCCTCTTAAAAACTGTGGGCTATCTCTCGTGCTTGGCGGTTGTGAGGTCACCCTGCTCGACCACACTGCCAGTTACGCCACCCTAGCCAATGGTGGAGTCAAAAACCCCACAACACCAATATTAAAAATTGAAGACAAATCTGGCAACACCCTTGAAGAGTTTGTCGATAAGAGTAGCCGAGTAGTTGATGCCCAAGCTGTGTACGAACTCACTCATATAATGACGGACAATAACGCCCGAAGCTATATATTCGGAGTGAACAATTACCTAACCCTGCCCGACCGACCGCTGGCCTGTAAAACCGGAACAACTAACCGATGGCGCGACGGGTGGAGCATGTGCTTTACCCCCGGCATGGCCGTTGGCGCATGGGTCGGCAACAGCAACAATAAGGAGATGAAGGTAGCAGCCGACGGCTCGCGCGTGGCCGCGCCCATGACTAATAAATTCCTCAGACAAGCGCTGCAAGGTACACCCATTGAGCAATTTTCGATCCCGGATGGCATTACCCGAATAACCGTTGACGCGGTGTCAGGCAAACTACCCACAGAATTTACGCCGGAGACCAGAGAGGAAGTGTTTGCAAATTACGCCACACCAAAAGAGTACGACGATGTACACATAGCCGTAAAAATCGACCGAACCAGCGGCCTACCCGCAAACAATCTAACCCCGCCGGAAAACGTAGACTTGCACACCTACACCGTCTTTCGCAGCGAGAGACCGGACAACCCGGCCTGGGAAACGCCAGTGCGAGAATGGATGCAATCAAAACAGCTACCATTCCCACCCGAAGGAAGCATTATTACCAACCCCGTCCCCACACCAAATACCGGAGAAGACCCAAAAGCAACCATTGTATACCCTGTGGAAGGTGCGGTAATTACCCAAAGTATCTTTTCGGTACAAGTGGAAGCCGAAAGCCCGGCCGGTATCACCCGCGTAGACTTACTTATCGACGGCCAACTCATCGAAAGCAAGACCGTTGGCCCTTACAACTTTATGGTCAACCGCCAGCTCACAGATGGGCCGAAGGTAATTGCCATTCACCTCACCGATAAAAACGGAAAGACCGCCGACCAGTCTGTACCGGTTATCTTTGCGGTCAACGCGCCAATTACCATCATCAAGCCGAGCCCCAATTCAACCCAAACCGGGCAAATTGAACTTACCGCAGTAAGCGGACAAAACTTCGACGCGCTCAGTTTTTATGCCAACAACATACTGGTCGCGACCGCGGAAGGACTACAGAGTCCGGACGGCTCCTACGCCTACAATGCCGTCTGGACACCGTCCGGCAGTGGCGCATACAAACTCCAAGCTAAAAATAACACCGACAGCAGCGAACGCGTTACTTTTGTGTACAAAAAATAAACTATGCGTTATAAAAACTCGCCCTCAACGGCGAGTTTTTTTCTGGCGTACAAATTACAAACCTATCACTTTCCCGTTTCTGCGAACAACATCTCGATGTCTTTCGTGTAATTGATATTTGTTGTCTTTATGAGTCGAATGAAGAATTTACCGGCAAGCTCGGTTAATTCTGCTTCTAAACGCTGATCTAACTTATACGGGGAAATCCAAATACTAGACTGCCACTTCTTAAACCCTAAGGATTTTAACCGGTTGCGCAAAAAAGTGCGCACCTGACGCTGTCGCTCCGGGATATCAAAAATCACCATTTTCCATACCCCGTCACGCTCCGGAAAACGTGTTAACAAGAGGGCTCGCCCGTCGGGAGTTAATGCGAGCTGCGTCCGAGCCGGATTAGTATACACAAGCAACCCCTGCTGTACCAAGCGAAAAACAGTATCGTACACAACTTTTCGACTCTTATGAACGCTGGACTGGTTCACCAATAATTGTTGGACCGGATAATGCTCGGGAGAACGACCCACTTCGGATAAGATTGCCAAACTAAAAGCTGTGTGTGTGCGAGCCATAACCCAAGCGGAAGCAAGAATATAGAATAAAGAATTATCTAAAATTCTTAATTCGTAATTCTTAATTCGTAATTCTTAATTCTTAAGTCTGAGTACCACCCGACGCGCCGAACCCTGACCATGGCTACCGGAGATGACGTCAGAGTAATTATCCTGAATCAGCGCGTGAATAAACCGTCGTTCGTAATTTGGCATAGGCATAAGCCCCACCGGCCGACCCGTACGGCGCAATTGCACAATCGCCTGCTGAGCGGTTTCTTTTAAATACCATTCACGCTTGCGGTTAAAGTCGTCAATATCAAGAGAAAAACGAAGAAACTGACCGGAAAACCTGCGGTTAACAATTGACTGAACTACCTGCTCAAGGCAGTGCAACGTTTCCCCCTGCCGGCCAATCAGTAAATACGGATCCTCTTTCACTACAATGTTAAAAACCAAGCCTTTCGTAATGGTTTCTTCCGGCTCAACAGAAACTTGGAAGCCCATAGCCCCCAACAGTCCGACAATCACATTTTGTATAACCTCGTTAGTTTCCGTGGTCATAAAAGCCTTGCTTTCATCTAACGCTTAATTTCTAACTCGTCGTTTTTGCTGCCTGGTTGCCTCATTATATAGTATTGCTGAGCAACGGCAAAGAGGGTGGTCACGACCCAATATAACGGCAAACCAGCCGGTAAGTTCCAGGCGATAAACACACTAAACAGGGGAAGAAAATAGGTGGTTTGCCATTGAATAGCCTTAGTGGTAGCATCGGTTGGTTTAATCTTGTTTTGGGACTGCATCAAACGAGATTGCCAAAACTGCAGAACACCCGCCAAAACCGCCAAAACCATGCTCGGCTTAGCCAAATTCATAAAACCTAAGAAGTAGGGATTAATTGAACCGGGGTTGGAAACAATGTGATATAAACCATTTAGGTTACCGTTCAACGCGGTATTGAATACCTGGTACAAGGCAATTAAAATGGGCAACTGTACAAGCAACGGCAAACAAGAACCAAGCGGGTTCACCTTGTGCTCTCGGTACAATTCCATAATTGCTCTAGACTGAGCCTCTTTGTTGTCCTTATGCTGCGCTTTAATTTCCTCAAGCTTAGGCTGTAGCTTGGCCATAGCGCTTTGGCTTTTCAACTGCTTGTGCATGGTTGGCGCCAGCGCTATGCGCACCGCGATGGTGATAGCGATTATAACCAACCCCACATCGTGTCCGGGAATGCTATTGTACCCCCACACAAGCAAGTTTAAAAGCGGTCGATAGATTGCTTCGTGGTATGCCGACAAAAATATATTCATAAATTACGGTACTAAATCAATACTTGGTTTCTGCCAAGGATGGCAACGAATTATCCGCCGGACGGCTAACGCCAAACCGGAAAAAACTCCGTATTTCATA
>JAEUSE010000090.1 GCA_016788805.1 Candidatus Doudnabacteria bacterium | reverse complement strand
GCTGCGATATCATCTACCTGAACTTCGTCTATTTTCAGAATACCATCCCCCCCGCGGAGACCTGCTTTCGCCGCAGGGCTCTGGGCCTCTACGTCCAAAATAGTAACGCGAGGCGCTGACAACTGAGCACCATGCTGCAACGGAGTATCGGACTCAACCACAGCCGGTACACCCAAGGCAAAACCTATAGACATGAGCACCCAGGCCAGAACAACATTCATGGTTACGCCCGCAAGCAAGGTACTCAAACGGGCGAAGAAAGTTTTGTGAGAAAAACTATTCGGATGTTCTAAGCTATCACCATTCTCTCCGACAATTTTTACGAACCCGCCCAGCGGAATGCTATTCAAGGAATATACGGTCTCGCCGCCCTGTGCGGCTGACTTTGAGCCCCACACAACTTTCCACTTACCCTGAACGCGCTGCACCCCTAAAACTCTCGGGGGGAAACCAAAGCCGAACTCGTCCACTTGCATATGCGCCCGCTTAGCCATTATAAAATGACCAAGCTCGTGCACAAACACGAGCAACCCGAGCACAATAATCGTAATTAAAATAGTTAAAATCATATTTTAGTGGTTAGCTGATTAGCAAGTTAGCAATTAGCCAGTTATCGGTTAGCTAACTGCTCGCGCACGAGTTGCTCACTGGCTGGCTACACGGTCATTATTTCTTTCTCTTTGTCCGCCACAATATCCTTAATCTCTTCGTTGAGCTTATCTACAACTTCCTGCACCTTTTTCTGTATATAAGCCATATCATCCTTACTAATGTCTCCCCCGGTTTCCGACTTCTTGGCGCTCTTTAACATATCTTCGCGCACATTTCGTATGCCGATTCGAGCTTTTTCTGCCAGCCCCCCCACCACTTTGACCAACTCTCTGCGGCGTTCCTCGCTCAACGGAGGCAAGCTAATTCGCAACAGTTGGCCGTCGCTACTCGGGTTTAGTCCCAAATTAGCCGCTTGAATAGCTTTATCAATCGCGGAAACCAAACCCTTGTCCCACGGCGTCACCACCAGAGTACGACTATCCGAAACCGACACATTCGCCACCTGGTTCAACGGCTGGCTCAAGCCATATGCCTCCACATGAACAGAATTCAACAAAGCGGGGTTAGCTCGCCCGGTCCGTATACCTGCTAAATCATGATGCAAATGCTCAATAGTTTTTTGAAAGTGTGGATTAAACTCTGTCAGTAAATCGTCAAGCATGAAAATAAATGAGGGGGTATGGCTTAAAAAGCAACACCATTTCTTACCCCTTGTTAATTACCTATCAATAACGCGTCCCGGTAAGACCGATATAAGCCACGGAAGGCACGTTAAAGTCTACTAAAATATAGTTGATTACCGCGTCCGTGGCAATAGCGGTTACCTGCCATGCCTGACCCTCGTTTGTGCTTTTATACACCGTATTGGCCACGCCCACATACAAAGCACGATTCTGGTCACCTAACGCGACCGCTCGCACTGCGGAATTTTCGGTACGTCTCAACGGAAGCCTTAGATAGCTCCATAATCGGCCACCGTCCGAGTTGGAAAATACTCCATTGTCCGCAGATACATATATCTTTGTCGGGTCCTGAGTATGAACAGCCAACCGATAAAAGGTTTGAACGGCACTTGAAGGTAAATCACTTTTTACTATCTCGGTTTGGTCACCTGACGGAAGCGGCGGCTCGGTAGGCAAGTTTTTTCGCCACACTCCCAAATCAATTAACGGTTTGCTGATATTTTCGAGTGTCCTCCCCGCATCACGGCTCACGTACAGGCCCTTCACCCGAGTCAGCACATACAATAGGGTTGGTGTAGGCCAGCTAATCTGCTGCACCGAGTCCTGAAAATTTTGTATGAGACTCCAGGTTTGTCCTCCGTCTTGACTCAAAAGCAAGTCGCCGGAATTTAAGCCGACTAACACCTGTCGGACGTCATTCGGGTTAAGGGCAATAGACCGGGCCGAATTTTGGCTCACCGCGTCATTAAAAACTTCCTGCCAAGATTTGCCGCCATCTTTACTCTCCAAAACCCGAGCGTGAGCAGTGGACTGCCCGGCTACATAGATATGCTCTTCGTTGGTCGGGTCGATAACGAAATCAAACACGTTAAACTTTGAAAGAACTTGTGTCCAAGTCTCGGCGCCGTTGGAAGAATAGAAAAGCCCTTGTGTTATGGCAGAAGCGAATACTTTCGTAGAGCTGCCCGGGACAAATGCGAGTTTGGTTACACTACTTGAGGCGATTGCCGATTGTGCCGGTGCCGACTGCTTTCCTTTCGCATTAATAGTCGGCTCAGCCTTATTGGAGGCCGACCAATCTTGACCGCTCGTGACAGTTTTCACCACACCCCCACCGGCGACACTCGTATCTAAAGGGCTTTTACAACCGGCCGCCAAAAAAACCGTAAGCAGCGCACTCACTACCACCCGACGCACCGCGGTCACGCGCGGCCGACTATGCAATGTTGATACAGACATATTGAAGTACTAATTTTTTATTTGCGTTTGTTTGTAACCTTCTCCAAGCTTCAAGCAATACAATGAGTGCCTTTTTAAAGTCGGCGCAGACAGCGGGCTGTTTATACAGTACATCCAACCAAGCGGCAATGTGTCGACGCAGCGCCTCCGTGTCATCGCCCGCCCACCGACCTATTAAGCTCAATCGCTCCGCCAACGACGCCCGTAAAAAAGCTGTTAAGCCCTGAACGTCCGGGCTCCAGATTACTTCGGAAGCCGCATACGGGGCACTTGGGTATAGTAAAAACTGTCCGGGACTTCCGTCCGCAGCCAGCATTACTTCTGGCCGACCTTCCAAGCCCCTACTCCGCGCCCACATCCGCATCTGCTCCAACGTGAGCCGGCCAAACTGAAAAACCTGGCACCGAGAACGCACAGTTGCGAGTACGCTATCCCTACTCGATACAAATATAACTATACTGGCGGCAGTCGGCTCCTCTATAGTTTTAAGCAAGGCATTGGCGGCTGAAACGGACATGTCTTCCGCCGCGTCTAAGATAGCGACTTGCCGACCCCCGGACTGTGGCCGAAGTGAAAGTTGATAAATTAATTCCCGCACCTGCTCTAAGGTACTTTGGGCAAAACTAAACTCAATCTGCGGAGAGCCATAGCCCGCAGCCTGTGCCAATTTGTCTGAAAATTCTTTTGCAAGCGTACGCTTGCCTACCCCCGACGGACCGACAAACAAATAGGCCTGAGCAACGGAGTTGGTCTGTATTTGCCTCTCAAGCGCATTTTGTATCGGTTCATGTCCGACTGTCTGCCACTCCATGTTATCTAATCTATAATGTTCAAAAAACCTCACGTGTACCACACTGCAACCCCAAAAGCTCACCCGACCTACACTCCCTCGTACGTGCCCACCAATCTACAATACAGCAACCAAAAAATTAGGGTACAACTACGACACTCCCCTTCGCCGATACATTGCTATGGTCATGGAATTTCCAGGTCCCCGTTCGGGTAAACTTAAACTGATACGACTTGCCCGCGAGAACAGGCTGCTTTGCGTCAAACTCCGGGTAGTCGGTATGCGTTGGGTGGGGATCAGAGGCAGGCCAAAAAGCCACTTTAGACTTATTTTTAAATATCACTACATCCCCATTTTTAATGGATAACGTATTGGGAGTAAAGTTCGTCCCGTCATAGGAAATATCAAACACCTGGACGTCGCTCCCCTCAATATCTTCTTCGCCGCTAAACCGCCCGGATACGGTAGGAGGCTTAACCTGCGTAGGTTCGGGCACCGGCGCGGAACCGGTTGCCGCCGGTAACTGGGAAGTGTCTTCCGTAACCGGAAAGACGTTCTCGGCCGGCACTCGGTCCGGTGAAGGCTGTGCGGTATCGACACCGCGTCGAGTTACCAGCACCCCCGCCCCGCCCACTAAAATTAAAGCGATTACTATGGGAATAATTGTTTTTTTGTTCATACCGGTAAAGTCTCCTCACGCATCGTCGCTCTGTCGCTCACGCACGTGATAGTTACTATTGATTTTATGATTCGCGAATATAAATATACGCGCAACACAACTCAAATAAAACAGATGCGCAAACACTGCCGGGCAGAAACTTCGACGAGTGCAACCTGCCGCTTATTCTCAAATATAACAATACCTATTATAATTGTAGCATAATGACCAAACATCCGAAGATTATTGTAGTAATCGGCCCGACCGGTAGCGGCAAGAGCGAGTTTGCCGTTAAACTAGCCAAAAAAATGAACGGAGAAATTATCTCCGCTGACTCCAGACAGGTCTACAAAGGGTTAGATATCGGCACGGGTAAAGTTCAAGGGCAGTGGAAAAAAATGAGAAGTCAAAAGGTAAAAGTTAAAACAGCGACTTCTAACTCCAAAAACAGTAAATTGGCGAAACAGAATTCCGTATATGTGTATAAGGGTATTCCTCATTACTGTATCGACTATGTGTCTCCCAAAAAGCAATACACTGTCACAAACTTCAAACACGACGCCGAGCTGGCGATTGAAGATATAGTTCGCCGAGGCAACACTCCCATTATCTGCGGCGGCACCGGGCAATACGTAGATGCACTGCTGCTCGACCAATCTATTCCCGAAGTACCACCCAATCCGAGACTACGCGCACAACTAGAAAAAAAGACAACCGCTCAGCTTTTTTCTATGTTACAAAAAAAAGATCCTGCCCGCGCAAAAACCATAGACCCCTACAACCCCCGCCGCCTCATCCGCGCTCTGGAAATCATCACCGCCACGGGCAAGCCCGTCCCCCGCCCAGCAAAGAAGGGTAACCCTTTTGCGGCAAAAGGGTTACCCTTTGTGCCGAAAATCCAC
>JAEUSE010000008.1:2682-12503 GCA_016788805.1 Candidatus Doudnabacteria bacterium | reverse complement strand
AGTTGCGGACGTGCGGTACGAAGACCGCACCCAGCCCATTGGTGCGGCATACGGGCTAGAAGCCGGTGCGGAAGCCTGGGCGCACGCGACCGGTTCTCGGGAGATTGTATTTTTTAAACCCCAAAAGCAAAAAACGTTAGCGAATGGTCTTGAGTGTTTGGGTCATGAAATGGGGCATGAAAACAGCTGGGACAACGTATTGGAGCTGGACGTAAGCACACGCATGGAGCTTATTTTGGCAGTTGCGGAGCGGGTACAGTCACCCGACCGATACGCCTCTTCGTACGTGAACAGTATAAACAACAAGGACAAAAAGTTGGAACTTGCTTGTAAGAGTACAGAGTATTGGGGAGAAATAACAGAGCAGTATTTTGAGCATCCGGAAAACATGAACATTAAAGACTATCGTTTAGTGGATGGTTGGGTTAAAAAGCGCGACCCCAATTTTGACCCTATAAAAGCACGGGCGGAGCGTAAAAAGATATTAGAGCTTGCGCGTGTGCGCGCTGCGGTATTCACTAACGCCCCGGTTCGACGGGTAAACTAAAAAAATGAAGGCTATATTTTTCAAACAGAAAGAACAGGCTGGTTGGGTGGCGGTAAGTTCGGCTACCGGTCTGTTAGAGTTTGCTTCCGACATCCATCCAGCGCTCAAAACAGCCATAGAGTCCGCGGCTGCTCAGTTGCCTGTGGTGTTTGTGGTCACGCACACAAAGCTCAAACAAACCGATGTAGTCCCGGTCGGTTCGGGTACGCAGCCGTTGAAGTTTCTGGAACTGTTGGTTTTAGAAATAGCCCCCCTTGGCTATGAGGGGAACATTGTAGACGAGGCAGTAGACAAGCAGCTTGTCGAGCTGCTGGAGTGTTTGCCGGCTGAGCATGGAGTGCGCCAACAAACCCAAGCACACATGGACCGCATGAGCATTTTAGAGAAAACCGCGCTTATTGAAATTCTACAAGAGCAATTTAGTGCTTTAGTGGGAGCCGAGTAGGGAACTCAAAACACGGTCTTTTTGCTATACTGCTTATATGTTTGAAATAAATTGGCCGGTGTTAGCGGGGGTTATTGTTCTGCTGAACGTTATTTCTTTTGCGCTGGTCGGGCGGGACAAGGCCAAGAGTGTGGCACGCAGCGAACGCGTCCCGGAAGTGTATTTCTTCTTTTTGGCTGTATTCTTTGCCTCCGCGGGTGTATTTTTGGGCTTGTTTGCCTTTCGCCACAAAACCAATAAAATATATTTTCCGCTCGGCATTGGCCTGCTTCTCCTCCAGCAACTTTGCCTTTTATATTTTGCCTATCTTCTTTTGATGTAGTTTTTCTATTTACTTATTATTAACAACCCGTCTCCTTCTGCCTCGTCGGCAGACGAGCGGCGGACCCCGCGTCTTGCGAGGCTAACGACTAAACACTAATTACTAGCAACTAATTATATGAACGGATATATAACCAACATAGAACAAGACTCTATACAAAACACAAACTTTCGTAAAGTAGTCTACACTGCCCGCCATATGCAACTAGTGCTTATGAGCCTAATGCCAGGAGAAGAAATTGGCGAAGAGGTGCACGAGCTGGACCAGTTCCTCCGCATAGACGCGGGAACCGGTAAGGCCGTACTGGACGGCGTTGAGCACGACATTGCCGATGGATTCGCTTTGGTGGTACCCCAGGGGATGAAGCATAATATAATAAACACCGGGGGTGAGTCTTTAAAGTTGTACACTATATATGCGCCACCCGACCACAAAGACGGCGAGGTACAGGCGACCAAAGCTGACGCCATAGAGAACGAGCAGCCCTTTGACGGCGTAACTACGGAATAGCTTTTGCTAATTACTAAGCACTAATAACTAATTACTATTTTGTATGGAAACAGCAGTTTTTGCCGGCGGGTGCTTTTGGTGTTTAGAGGCGGTGTTTCAAAGAGTAAAGGGAGTGAATAAAGTTACGTCCGGGTATGCGGGTGGCCAACTAACCAATCCAACTTACGAGCAGGTTGGCGGCGGTCGGAGTGGGCATGCCGAAGTGGTTAAGCTAGAATATAACCCGGACGAAATTAGCTTTCAGACCTTGCTGGAGATATTTTTTACCATTCACGATCCCACTACGTTAAACCGGCAGGGGAACGACGTAGGTACGCAGTATCGCTCGGCTATTTTTTACACCTCCAACATGCAGCGTCAGCAGGCATCCCAATATATTCAAAAGCTAACCGAGGAAGGGGAGTATGTAGACCCTATAGTTACTCAGGTGGGGCCGTTGGAAGCATTTTATTCCGCGGAAGACTATCATCAAGACTACTATAACCAAAATCAGCAGCAGCCATATTGCCAGCTTGTCATTTCTCCTAAAATACAGAAGTTCGAAAAGAAGTTTGCTAAGCTGCTTAAGGAAGAGTAATTATGCAGATTATTTTTCAGACAAAAACTGAGTTCGTGTTTCGGTTCGACAGGGGAGAAGACGTGTTGGCCGAGCTGCAGAATTGGGCCGCACAAGAACGGGTGGAGGCTGCTTCACTTTCAGCGATAGGTGCTAGCCAAAAAGTGGTGCTGGCCTATTACGACTTAGCCACCAAGGAATACCAAAACCATGAAATTACCGAAAACCTGGAAGTGGTAGGAGTGACCGGTAACTTAGCTATGTTTGACGGTGTGCCGGTAATCCACATGCACGGTACGTTTTCCCGAGCCGATTTGTCTGTTCTAGCGGGTCATATAAAACAGCTTATAGTATCGGCCACCTGCGAGGTGGTGCTCCGCGTGCTGCCGGGTACACTCCGTCGCCAATATGACCCAGAAACCGGCTTGAACTTATTGGCTTAGACTCTAAAACCCCTGCATTTCAGGGGTTTTAAATTTGGCTGCGCGCCCGTGGTAGAATATCTATAGTCCTAAAATAAACCTTATGATTCTTTCCGACCGAGACCTAAAAGCTGCTCTGGAAGCAGGTCAGATAAAAGTTGACCCCTTGTTCCCTAACTCTATTCAACCGGCAAGCATAGACTTACACCTGGGTGGTAATTTTTTGGTATTTAAAAACAACCAGCATGTGTGCCTGGACCCCAAAGAGCCGCTGGACCAAACCATGGAAGAGGTGGTTATAGATGAGACCAAACAGTTTATTTTGCATCCCGGCGAGTTTGCCTTGGGTATGACCTACGAAACTGTGTCTGTTCCGCACGACATGGTCTTGCAGCTTAACGGTAAGTCGAGCTTAGGCCGCATCGGTTTAATTGTACACACCACCGCGGGGTACATAGACCCGGGCAACACCCTTAAAATAACTTTGGAACTGGTGAACCTAGCTAACTTACCTATTAAGTTGTATTACAAAATGCCGGTCGCGCAGGCGGTGTTTGTAAAACTTTCCAGTCCGGTGGACGCGCCTTACGCCTCGGCGGGCTTGAACAGCAAATACTACGGAGACACTAAGCCTAAAGCCAGCCAATACTATAAAAATTTTACTAAAAATAACGAATGGATAGACTTTAAATAAAGCGCAGATGCGCAGATTGCACAGATAATACGGATTTGCTATGGCCCCACGAGGCAGGAAGCATATTCATATCCGTGTTATCTGCGATGTCTGTGCATCTGTGGAGAAAATTATGTTATCAGCAAAAAAATTACAGGCGTTAATAGCCGATGGAACCATAGGTATAGAACCGATGCTAGAGGAAATTCATGGTCCGGCAGTAAAACTACACCTTGGGGACTGGTACCAAATGCAGCAGGGAAAAGAAATAGACCTAGATGGTTTGCGGAGTTTGGCTGCGCCTATCAAAATAGACGCGGAAGAACTGCATATTTTGCCAAACCAAATGGTGTTGGTAAAAACTCTCGAGCATATACGCATGCCTGACGGCTACGTGGGTTGGATGGAAACCCATGGTGGGGCAGCCAACGTAGGTTTACAGGTGCACCTAACCGACGCACACTTAGATCCCGGTACCGACACCCGGCCGTGGTTGCAGCTCAAGAATCAGAGCGACCACCCCTTGGTCATGCGCCGGGGCACGTACATTGCTAAAATGTATGTGCATGAGCTATTAGATTAATAAACCGCAGATGCACAGATTGCACAGATGTCACATTTATCTCTGAAAACTATCAGCGCTATCCGTGATATCTGCGCATCTGTGGGAATTTATGAAAGCAAAAATTACTCGAGTTATAGCAGACATTCCTTTACCCGAATACCACACCGGTGAGTCGGCTGGGTTTGATATTGCCGCCGGGGAAGACGTGGTTATTGAGCCCGGCCAGGTGGCCAAGGTGCGGTCGGGGTTAATTATAGAATCACCACCGGGTTACTTTATGATGCTTACTTGCCGCAGCAGTTTGTCTTCCAAAAAAGGTTTGCACCTAGCTAACGGAGTGGGTACCATAGACCGGGATTTTAGCGGACCCGAAGACGAGTTTAAAATAATTTTGCACAATTTTACCAACCAATCCGTAACGGTAACTAAAGGCGAGCGACTTGTGCAGGGTATATTTTTGCCGGTCAACCAAGTAGAGTGGGAAGAGGTTAAACAAATTCGAGAAGAGAGTCGTGGTGGCATAGGAAGTACGGGCGGGTACAAAAGTTAGTGAACAGTGGATAGGGAAAAGTTAATAGAATATATGAAGAAACAAAAAGGAAAACTTATAGTTATAGACGGTACGGACGGGAGTGGCAAGGGGACGCAAGTTGCTTTATTGCTGAAGCGGTTGCGCACAGAAGGCCATAAGACCCACTTGGTAGACTTTCCGCAGTACGGCAAGAAGTCTGCTGGTCCAGTGGAGGAGTTACTTAACGGCAAGTATGGCATGTTAAACCCTTACCAGGGTTCCTTACTCTATGCGGTAGATCGCCTGGACGCTTCGTTTGGTATTCATAAAGCATTGGGGGAAGGTAAAGTAGTAGTGGCCAATCGGTACACAACGGCCAACGCCGGACACCAGGGTGCAAAAATAGCCAACCGCTCGGCACGAGGCAAGTTTTTTAAGTGGTTGGAAGATTTAGAATTTCGACTTATTGGGTTGCCCCGCCCGGACCTCACGCTTATACTCCACGTGCCGACCAAAGTAGCTTACAAACTCATCGGCCAAAAAGACAAAAGCACGCGTACGTATATAAAAGGTAAGAAACGCGACTTTGCGGAAAAAGACAGGCACCATCTAAAACGCGCCGAAGAGACCTACTTAGAAATAGCCAAGCTGTTTCCAAAAACTGAATTAGTAGAATGCGCGCTGCAAGACAAGTTGCTGTCTATTGAACAAATTCACGAGTTGGTTTGGCAACGTATTAAAAAGTTAATGTAACGCCCATGTTTACCCCCGAAGAAAAAGAGCTGTTGAGTAAGTATGTTACCTCTACCGAAGCCAATGTGTACGCCGTAAAAGGCATGGAAGGCATGGCCGGCGCGGCCTACGCCCGTTACTCTCGCGCCAAGGGCGGCTTCCGGGAAACGTTGTTGAAGGAGTTTATTAAAGAGGGTATGGTAGACCCAAAGCACGCAGGTGAGCTTATCGAACGCATACTTATTGCGTATGGTGATGACAGCGTGGGTGAGCTTGAAGGTGCCCATGTGAGTTTTGAGAAGGTAACCATGCTCGCAGCCAAAGAAATTGAGGATCGACGTATTGGTGGAAGTCCTATAGAGCAGTCCACTCGCTACGTGTTGTACGACCAGAAAGATGAGCAGGGTAACTGGTTGTATTACCGCGGTGAGGAGTTGTTACACACCTCCTTTGGTGCCCAATATGTAGCCACAATGGACTTTCTATTTCAGACGTACGCCGGCTTGGTAGAGCCTCTCAAAGCGTACCTCGAACACCAAAAACCTCTCGAAGAGGCGGAGTACGACATTAACGGAGATGGGGTAAAAGAGCGTTTTTCGGAGTTAACTGACGAGCGTCATAAAAAAGATTTCACGCGAACATATACCTTTGAACTTCGCGCGAAAGCGTGCGATATTCTACGATATTTACTGCCTATAGGTACGGTTACGAACGTGGGTATGTTTGGCAACGGGCGATTTTACCAAAACCTAATTTCATACTTACAAACTACCGACTTGCCGGAGAATCATACTATTGCTACCGGAGTGCTATCCGCATTGGGAGAAGTAATTCCTATGTATGTACGTCGAGCTAAGCGAAGCGAGTATTCAGCGAGCATTCGCCGGGTTATGCACGAGCTGGTGGGGCAGTTGGGTCTGTCCGGGGCAGACGTGAGCCCTGAGCCGCAGTACAGTTTATTGGATAAAGCTTCCACAGTAGAGAGCTTGATTGCTAAAGGTAATAGTGTGCGAGAGGCTTTGGCGGAAGCGCAGGATATTCATACTATTGCGGCAATGGTGTACCCGTATGCTGCATGCTCACTCCAAGCCATTATTGGTAGTGTGATGAGTATGAGCCCCGAAGTTCGTCAGAGCATAGTAGCAACCTACTTGGGTTCACGTGCCCATAGAAGAGACCGGCCCGGCCGGGCTTTGGAGGACGGGTATCCTTATACGTTTGATTTGTTGACTGACTTCGGCGTGTATAAGGACTTACAACGCCATCGTATGGCTACCCAGCAGCGTCAGTTATTTACCACAGAGCATGGATTTATTGTTCCCGACGAGTTAGTGGCTATTGGTAAACGTGAAGAGGTGCTGGCATGTGTGCGCAAGAGCGAAGATCTTTATGCAACCATAAAAGAGCACAACCCCGAGTTGGCGCAGTATGCGGCGTTGCATGGACATCTTATACGTTGGACTATCGGTTTGAACGATCGAGCGGCCATGCATATGTTCGAACTTCGGAGTACACCCCAAGGGCATCCGAACTATAGAAAAGCTGCTCAGCTCATGCACGCAGAGGTGGCCAAGCAAAGTCCGTGGCGCGCCGAAGCAATGCAGTTTGTGGACTACAACGACTACTACTGGTCCCGGGCGGACAGCGAAGCAGCGCAGAGGGTAAAGGAAGTGAAGCTGGATAATCGAAATAAATAGTATTACAAACCAAGGGGAGTCTTTGGGTGTTTGAGGCCCAAGGACTCCCCTTGGTACATAGCTCCATGACGAATTTTAAGTATGAGATAAAAAAATACAAGCAAGCCCGATACCTGCGCATATCCGTAAAGCCTGGGGGGCGGGTGGTGGTTACTACGCCATGGCGTACGCCTCGGTACGTGGCCGTACAGTTTGTAGAAAAGCAACAGGCTTGGGTAGAGCAGGCGAGGGCGAAAATGTTGGCCCAGCCCACGCCGGCGAACGTGGGTACTGCTGCTGAGTACAAAAAGTATAAACTGCAGGCGCAGCGGCTCATTGCCGCCCGTCTTGTTGAATTAAATACCCAGTATGCTTTCCCGTATAAGTTGGTTTCCATTCGTAACCAAAAAACTCGGTGGGGGAGCTGCTCTAAGTCCGGTACGCTCTCGTTTAACTACCGGCTGTTGTTCGTTGACCCGGCTATTCGCGACTACGTGCTGGTGCACGAATTGTGTCACACGCAGCACATGAACCACTCCGCCCGGTTTTGGGCCTTAGTCGCTCGGGCGGTGCCAAACTATAAGCAGCTTCGGGCTGCGCTACACTCGCTGGACAGAGGTGTCCCGGCCACGGCATACTAAAGCTATGAATACCGTTACCGCGCTGTTGGTGAGTATGGTACCGTTGTATGTGTTAGTCGGGTTAGGCTTTGTGGCTAAGCGTTGGCTCAATACTGACTCACGTTCTTTGGCTAGCATTCTGGTTTATATTTTGGCTCCGCTGATTACTTTTTATGCGGCCAATACTACACCGTTGGTAGGGCAAGCTTTATTTTTACCGGCCTTCTTTTTGATGTTGGCACTGTGCGTCTCCTGGTTGTTTTATGGGATTGGCGGACTAGCCTTCGGCCAAGGCTCTGCCAGACAGTTTTTGCTGGCAGCTACCGCCGGAAGCGGGAACGCCGGCTATTTTGGTTTAGGGCTGGCGTTGGTGCTCTTTCCGAAAGAGCAGGTGAATTTAGTAGTACTCTCCGTGTTGGGTTTTATATTTTACATGCACACACTCGGGTTTTACTTAACCGCCCGGGGTAAGTTTTCTGTGGCTGAATCGTTAGTCCGTTTAGCTAAACTCCCTGTGGTGTACGCATTTGTACTGGGTCTTGTCTTAAATGCGTTGCATGTCCACGGTTCGGGCGCGGAATATGCGGAGTTTATGAGTTGGCTCCGTGGCTCATATACCGTTTTGGGTATGATGGTGGTAGGGTTGAGCGTGGCTACCATAACTGCCGAAGTAATTGATTTTCGGTTTACTGTACTTTCGCTCTGCGCCAAGTTTATTGTCTGGCCCCTGTTTGCCGGGGTGCTGTTGTTGTTAGCCGCCCGGGTGGGGATTGTGTTTTCCCCGGAAGTAGTGCAGGTGGTGTGGTTGTTGAGCATTGTACCCATAGCCACCAACACCGTAACCTACGCACACTTACTGGGCGTGCACTCCGATGTTTCTGCAGTGGCGGTTTTGGTAAGTACCCTTTTGGCGGTTTTATATGTACCCATTGTGTGGCCGCTTCTATTTCGTTTTGCTTAGTCTGGTTTAGTCGTTACTACCTGTAAGGCAGGGGAAAATATTATTTATGGTAAGTTGTATATATGTCGGAAGATGTAGTGCTTGCAAGAGCAACAATTGAGAGTGTTAAGTCGAATGTCGTAAAGGGTCAAGATCCTGAAGGCAAGTGTTGGTCTTGGAATAATACGTTAGCCCGTGAGTTGCGCGACCGGGGCGTGCAGGCGATGGTGTTTGGTTCGCCTCACTATGAATTTAAAAACAGAAAGTCGGGTGTGGGGAGGGGTCATTGGCTAACTATTATAAAACTGCAGGAAGAATGGATGGCCGTCGATTTAAGCTCCGGTCAAATAGAGGGACTTGATTCGGAAAAAGAGTGGTCTGCAGATTCACTAGAAGAGCTCTGTAGACAAGTTGAGGCAAGTTTACCACGATTTATTTATTATAGGCCCGAACTAGAAAGTGAGTTTGTTAGCGCAACCGAACGTGAGCTTGAAAAAGGTCGCGGGTTTAAAGAGCGATGGAGTTAGTGGTCACCGCTTTGATAGTTTTTTATTCCTGTAGAGTTGCCGCTACTGCGTGTGGGGCAACCAACATTATGTAGGTTGTAGGTGTTATTCACACAGTCTAATAGTTTTGGCGACTGTTTTTGTACAATATAATTTTGTACATTTTTTTATAAACCGAGTGAACTTGATATACTATAGGTAATTAACATATATTCCTATGACAGACAGAGAGTTTTTTGTGCAAACGTTGGAAGGTGAAATACCTCGTTTTGAGCGCGTGTTTAAGGCGTTGCCGGAAGATAAGCTAGACTACAAACACCCCGGAGATGCCAAAGGTAAGAGTGCCGGCGAGCTAGTAAACATGCTGGCGACCGAAGCCTCCACCTTTATGCCCATGCTAGAGACCGGCATAGTAAATATGGATGAGTTTTCTTGGGCGGAAAAGCGTTCTTTGGCCGACGCAACCAACCTGTTGGTGAGTAGTTTTAAACAAGCGCACGAAAAAGCCCAAGCCACCTCGGAAGAAGATTGGGCAAAACCGGCTCAAATGATGATGGGCGGCAAGTCGGGTTGGGACACCACTCGCGGCGGTATGGCCTGGGGTTTTATTTTGGACGCCATTCATCACCGTGGGCAGCTCTCCACCTACATTCGTCCCATGGGTGGCATGGTGCCTTCCATTTATGGTCCTTCGGCAGACAGCGCGGAATAAAATAGTGCCCAGTGTTTAGTTCTTAGTGCGTAGTAAAAACACACCGGACTCATGTCCGGTGTGTTTTGTTACCTGAAAGCTGTA
>JAEUSE010000008.1:0-2672 GCA_016788805.1 Candidatus Doudnabacteria bacterium | reverse complement strand
TCCGAGGTGCCAATATCTTCTCGGCCGGAAGCCTTTATGTACAAGAAAAGTTGCATACGGTAGGCGGTCATGCCTTTAAGCATGCCATTGAGCAGGTATTCTGCTTTGGTTTGTGGGTGTCCACTACCCCACAAATCTACTTCTTTGGTAAGTTCCGCGTCATCAAATTTGGCAAATAGGTCCTTTAGTTTTTCTGCTTGCGCGTCCATGGCATTCGCGAAGTTTTCCTGTGTGACCGACTTGGCAGCCTCGCCCCGTTCTTGAAAAATGCCTGTGTTGGCTTCCAAAATGACTTCCGTAAAAGTAGCCGCGCTTTGGCTTAGGTATTGCATGAGTTCGAGAATAGACCGCTGCTTGGGAGTAGGCCGCCAATCTTGTGTACCCGGAAGTACCTTGGTGGCTAAGTGCTTAATAATGCGAATTTCGTCAAAGACGCTCGCTTCAAACTGTTGCTTGCTTATCATGTTTGTTCTGGTTACTTATATTGTATCCAGTATAGCATATTATGCATATATACCCAAATTACGCATCCGGCGGCGCTGGATGCATGCGACTGTACACATAGATGGTAAAAATACGCAGGCAGAGAAGTGACGTCCAACTGGTGAGAATGGTTACCGGGTCCCAGTAGGGGACTTCCGCAAAACCAAACCAGGTAAGCACTATGTTTGGTTCGTCCAGCACCAGCCCCAGGCCTATACCTACTATAAGCAAGTACCACGCGCCAAATCGCGAAAGTAGTAGGCCCAGCAGCATAACCAACAAGCCCGTTTGGGCATGGTGCCAGCGGCTACCGCCCGCGTACACGTAGTGGTTAAAACCTATGTACTCCGTTGTCCAGAGCGTAGCCCGAGCCAGTAAGGCCGTGGCGGTCGCGCTCAAAGAAACCACCACCAGCGGCTGCCGGGTAAGTTGTGCTAATCTACCTCGAACTGAACGTACGCCCATATGTAGTTTTATCCTACCATACGAGACCAAAAAGCTCTTGATTTATTCTATATTTTATAGTACTATAAGCGAGCATTCATGCCCTCATTCCTTGTTATTCAGGGGGGCCCAAACTACTTGGGCTGATGCTCACGTCGCATGAGCAGAAGTTAGGCAGGTTGGGGAGAGGAAGACTTCTGTAGAGTGCAAGTTTTTGGCTAAAGCCAAAACCAACGTTCGAAAGCGAATCTCACGAGGCCCTATCGTCTAATGGTTAGGACAACAGCTTTTCAAGCTGTGAATCGGGGTTCAATTCCCCGTGGGGCTACCAACAAAAATCACTCACCCTGTGTGGGTGTTTTTTGTTGGTAATGCGTCCACGCGGGGAATTGAAAAGAGTGGTTCCGCACCACGGAAACTTCATGCGAATACTTGCAGCATGAAGTAACGGCGGGGTCGCGTTAGGCGAGACTTAATGCGACCGAAGAGAGCGGAAAGTCCGCCGTGGGTGACCAATTCCCCGTGGCCTTTTATCAGAATTTTGAAAGGGTAACCCTTTTGAGCGTTTTTGTCTTACAAACTCCCCCTTACAATGGACCTCGGTGTACAGAACATAAGCCTCTTTACTAGAGCTTAATATCTCTGTATACTCAGTCACGTCGGAAATCCAACTGGAGGAAAAAAAGATGTCTGGAATTAGGTCTTTTTTAATAAACCATAGCTGGTTTATTGTGTCGTTAATCATACTAGTGGTGACAACCGTGTTGTCTACCACTATTTTCCTGCACCGCCACCTTTCACATGGAGCGGTGCGGTTGGCGCCTCGGTTGGCCTTAGGCTTTCAAGCTTTCTTGGCTTGGCTGCTTGGGGCTAACGCCGCAGAGTGGTGGGCAGGCCACTGTATACACCACAAGTATGCAGATAAAAAGGGAGACCCTCACAGTCCCTGGCGGTTTGGTTTTTTGTGGGTGCTGTTTGGCGCTGTGTTTGCGCACAAGCGGGCCAAGCTAGAGCACCCAGAACTATTCGCCAAGCTAATGGCGACATACCAACCGACCTTGGTCGACCGGGTGGTGGCTCGACTTGCCATACCCGGAACCGGCTACGCCCTAAACAGCTTTGGCTTTTTGGGCGTGGTAAGTTTTGCGCTGTTTGGCTGGGCGGTGGGTCACCCCTGGCAAGGTGTCCTGCTTTGGTTGATAAATGCGGCCTGCTGTTTACTGTTTTTTGGGCTAGTGAACTGTCTGGGTCACTGGTCCGCTAAGAAAAACAGGCAAGGCAATCATGCGACAGACTTGCCTTGGCCGCTTCGTTTGTTGCTTGTGGGCGAGGGGGCACATGAGGCCCATCACGCACACCCGCGGCGGGCATATTATGGCTGGACCGACATAACCGGATGGTGTATTCGGTTTTTGGTTTGGTGTGGCTTGGGTACGTTACCAACCGCGCCAGCTAAGGTTTAATGAACAATCCAGACATTAAAACCAAAAAGAGTGTTGACCTCGTGTACAACACTCTTTTTGTTATTTCGTTCTGGGCTTTTTCATTATAGACTACCGGGTTGGTGCTATTCTGTTTGCAGGTATGATGTGTGGTGGCTGGCTTGGCGCACGGCTTGTCTTTAACTGGCTTGTCGGAGGTGTGCTAGCGTGGGACATTTACGTCAATGATGGGAATATCTTTTACCATGCCGTAGCCGCAGCCGCCGGGGTCGGTTACTTTTTCACCGTGAATGTCTTCGGCGT
>JAEUSE010000089.1 GCA_016788805.1 Candidatus Doudnabacteria bacterium | reverse complement strand
CACACAACTCCGCGATGAAAAAATTCCTTTCGAAACCGCAGCAGCCTACTTAACCAGCGGAAAAGCTCAAGTTATACGTATTGGCTTCGAAATCCCAAAACTAGAACATCGCATCTGCACTGTCGCGCTCAGGTACCAAAACGGCGAACTTGAAGCGAAATATGATGAATTAGCCAAAACGCTCATAGATTCAAACTAGAAAAGGCTCGCCTGGTGCAGCACCTCGCCCCGCGGCTGAGCTTCCACAAACTTTATAGCGGCCTCCTGGACGTTAAAATAGTCGGAATACAACACCTTGCCGTTTTTGAGGCCGTACTCATACACCTGCTTAGTGACTCGCACGTCATCTAAGCAGTATTTTTTAAGCTCGGCCAATCGGCCTGCTCGCCAATACACAATTGCCTGTAACCCGGTCCCGGACTTACCGGCGCCAAGCGTTGCCTGCGCGACGGATTCTAACTTAACCCGATGACCAATGCTTTTTTCTATTTCTTCTAAAATATCCAGGTACGGAACTTCAAAAATATTAAAGTTTAAGTATGGCTGTAAAACCTCAAAATCAAAGTCTTTAATGTTGTAGCCAATTATTTGGTCTGCCGTTTGCAGGAGCGGCGCAAGCTTGCCAAGTTCATGTTCTTCGTACGTTACGTACTTGTCAGTCTCGTAAAAATACACCCCGCAGACCGAAATTTTAAGTAAATGGTTCTTTCCCCTGCCCCCAACATCTTGAAATGAATTTTGAGTCTCCAAGTCTAAAACTATTTTTTTAAGCGCCATTGGTCACACACCGTTAGTTTTCTCTGACCACTATTATATCACGAGCAAAAGTTAAAGCCCGCTCTTACTGACGCGGGCGCAAGATACATATTGTGTAGAGTGCTGCCACAGCCGCTCCGTAACCAGCTACAACGGAAACCGCTGTGGTTGCGATGCACATGGTTGCAACAACCATTGCGACTACGACCAGCACGCCACACACAAAGAAAACTCTGTAAGTCATAAAGCCCCCCTTGGCCCATGGTTATGGCGTATTGCAACCGCAAGTAATACGGCAAGTGTAGCAGATTAACCTGTATTTGGGTCATGTCAACAACACAACTACTTGACATGGCCATATATTTATTATATAATGTGCAGTCGTTTGCCTCCTCAGCAACGACGACGCCATTTGCGCCTATAAACATTAGGGGGCGCAAAACCGAGGAAGAACCTTCGAAAATCTTCAAGGAGAGACAAATGAAAAAACGTTTGACGTACCTGCTACTCATCAGCATTGCGCTCGGTCTTTCGCCGGCCTATGGCCAATCGAAAAGCCGCCCGCAGCAGCAGCGGCAACAGCAGGACACCACGATTTATTACTCAATTAGGCAAACTGATGCCGCAAACAGCGGCACCCGCGCAACGTTCAGTTTCTCTGCCAGCATCGGGCAGAGTGACGCAGAACAGACATGCGGAAGCTTGAATCGTGACGCCAAGGCAATGACTAAAGGCATTTGCCGGGTTCAGGGCGTTACCATCGCTGGAATCCCAAACTCCTACACCGTATCCGTAATCACGGGCGGGGAGAACGATCCAAAATCTGTCCATGACCTGGTCATCAAGGTCATACAGCGTTTCAACCCAAAAAAGACGTTCGTTCAGCAGCAACGATAAGCACCTGAGCCGTGCCAGACCCCAAATCTGGCACGGCGTTCGTTTTTTTAAGCTAGCGCAAATACATGCGTTATGATATAATTGAGGCAATAGCAACGACGCTGCAAACACAGCCGAGCTGAGAGAAGAACGCCTCAAAGGCAAGTAGAACTTTCCGGGTACGCCCGTTACCGCGTATAAACGAAGACGTGTCAAAGGGAATCTTCGACACAAGAAGTAAGGTGGCACCGCGCAAGACTTTCGAGCGCCCTTACAGACCAATCATTTTACTATGGTTGGTTTGTAAGGGCTCTTTATTTTTACTAACTACTAAGCACTAGGAACTAAGTACTAATTTTATGCAACGAACACTTTCCTCAGACACGCCACAACATGTAGGCGAAACTATTACCGTAGCCGGTTGGGCAGCCAGTACACGCGACCATGGCGGAGTGATTTTTGTGGACCTCCGCGACCACACTGGTTTAGTGCAACTTACCATTCACCCGGAAAATGCGGAAGCATTTGCCGTGGCAGAAAAAGTGCGCGACGAGTTTGTGCTAAAGGCGACAGGTACCGTCACCAAACGAGCAGAGGGCTTAGCCAACCCAAACATTGCCAGTGGTACAGTGGAACTGATAGTGGAAAAGCTGGAAGTACTTAACCCCAGCAAGCCGCTCCCCTTTCCGGTACTTCATCAAGATACCAACATAAACGAAGACCTACGGTTAAAATACCGCTTCTTAGACTTGCGCCGGGACAAAATGCAGCACATGTTAAAAGCCCGCGCCGACTTCAACATGCGCATCCGCCGCTATATGATGGAGCACGACTTTACCGAAGTTACCACGCCAATCTTAACTTCTAGCTCGCCGGAAGGTGCGCGTGACTTTCTCGTCCCATCACGACTTCACCCCGGCACCTTTTACGCGCTCCCCCAGGCTCCACAGCAATTTAAACAGCTGCTCATGGTTGGTGGCCTTCCTCGCTACTATCAAATAGCCCCCTGTTTTCGTGATGAAGATCCGAGAGCGGATAGGCACCCGGGCGAGTTCTACCAATTAGACCTTGAAATGAGCTTTGCTGACCGTGGCGAGATTGTATGGAACGAAATGGAGCCTTTAATTATCTCGTTAGTAGAAGACTTTGCCGGTAAAAAAGTTCTCCAAAAACCAGTACCCCGCATCCCCTATGCCGAAGCCATGGAGAAATACGGCAGCGACAAGCCCGATCTCAGATTTGGCATGGAAATGGTAGAGCTTACAGAAGAATTACAAAATACCGAGTTCAGCGTGTTTGCTACCGCTATAAAAAACGGTGGGTGCGTAAAAGCAATCCGCTGCGAAGGTGGCGCCAAACTTACCCGTAGTCAGATTGACACCCTAACTGAAATGGTGCGCAAAGAAGGTGCGGGTGGTTTAGCATATATTGTTTGTAAAGAAATAGATACACCCCAAACCTTAGCTACAGAAGGAGCTCAAGCAACCATTACATCAATTGAAAGCGAGCTCGGATACGACCCCACTTCGCCTATCCGGAAGTTTCTAAGTACCGAGGAACTCCTCAGCATCTTAAAAAAAATAAAAGCACAAAGCGGGGACATCATTTTCTTCGGTGCCGATGACCGAAATGTAGTAAATAAAGTTTTGGGCAAACTCCGCAGCCAACTCGGTGACGACTTTGGCCTAAAGGATCCAAGCGTGGTAGCTCTTGCGTGGATTACCGATTTTCCAATGTACGAATGGAGTGACACAGAAAACCGCTTAGACTTTTCCCACAATCCGTTTTCCATGCCCCAAGGAGGCCTCGAATCGCTTTCATCCCAGGGCCCACTGACCATTAAAGCCGACCAATACGACATGGTCGCAAACGGCTATGAAATTTGCAGCGGTGCCATCCGCAATTACAACCCCGAAGTCATGTATAAGGCATTCTCTCTTGTGGGTATCGGCAAAGAAACAGTGGATGAAAAGTTCGGTGGCATGATTCGCGCCTTTGAGTTTGGCGCACCGCCACACGGCGGGTGCGCGTTTGGACTTGACCGTTTGTTCATGGTGCTTATGGACGAACCAAACATCCGCGAAGTAATTGCCTTTCCCAAAAACGGTTCGGCCGAAGACGTAATGATGGACGCACCGAGTACGGTAAGTGAAGAACAACTTAAAGAACTACATATTAAGCTTAACTTACCAACTCAGAAAGATAAATAACTCTCACAACAATAAGAAATAAACCAAAAACGTATATGAACGAAACCGTAGAACCTATGACACAAAATATAAACACACAACCAAGCAAACTCGTATCTTGGCTATTAATAACAGCATTAATTATTTTTGGGTGCATTGCATCAGTCATTTTAGATTTTTTATTTACGTCGGAAATTACTACATACATTGAAAGATTCGTAATACCTTTACCTAGAGAAATTAATCCCGCCCATGCCTTACCTTTCCTGATAGTGGCTGTACCTAGCGTATGGCTACTAAGCAGGCAGCCTAGAAATACTAAAATATGGCAAATAGTGTACCTTATAATCGGAACTACTATAGGTACTAGTATTTTAAGCTTGCTTGCGATTTTTGCGTTCCTCTGGGGTGCGGGCCACTCTAATTAATTTATAAAGATGAACGACCACAAACCCTTCCCGCCGCTCAAAAAGTCGGTCTTGGCCATGCTTGGACCCAGCGTGGTGTTTGTCGCACTTTCACTCAATGGCGGAGAAATGCTCCTCTGGCCGAGCTTAGTTGCCAACTATGGATTAGGATTGCTTTGGCCTATCCTTATAATTCTGATCCTGCAATTTGTAGTCAACATTGAAATAGAACGCTACACCCTGGTCACCGGTAAACGAGTAGAGGAAGCACTGGTGCAAAACAAAATCTGGATTGCCGCAGTTTTCGCTCTCACCGTTATAGCCGCACTTATG
This sequence comes from Candidatus Doudnabacteria bacterium, assembly GCA_016788805.1. Classification (GTDB taxonomy): domain Bacteria; phylum Patescibacteriota; class Doudnabacteria; order UBA920; family UBA920; genus JAEUSE01. Next base: position 265 of record JAEUSE010000089.1, on the reverse strand, counting down.
TGGCCGGCCTGGATGAGTACGGCGGGCAACATTTTAGCTGTAGTGTTAGGTGTACCAAGCGGCCAAGAACGAAACACGGGCCTACTCTTAGCCATATTACTACTCGGACTGTCTGTATTGGTGTTCCGCCGGCCGAACATTTACAAGGCACTGGAACGCATTGCCCGATTTGGACTGGCAATTGCGCTGAGCATTATTCTACTCGTAGTTGTGGTCAAGTTTAACGCGACCATTTTTTGGGAAGCCATACGCGGACTGTTTAACT
>JAEUSE010000088.1 GCA_016788805.1 Candidatus Doudnabacteria bacterium | reverse complement strand
TCGCCCATTTCCTCGTCTATCACCGCCCCGAACTTCACTCGAGCGTCTGGGTCTATACTCTTGGTAATAGCCTTAGCTGCCTCATCAATCTCAAACATGCCTAAGGAAGGACCGCCTGTAATGTTGAACAACACCCCTTGCGCCCCGTCTATGGAAAGCTCCAAAAGCGGCGAATTCACAGCCATGCGGGCCGCCTCCGCCGCCCGGTTTTCCCCACTCGCCCGGCCGATGCCCATTAACGCAGTCCCGGCATCTTGCATAATGCTCCGGACGTCGGCAAAGTCCGCATTGACCACACCATGCGAAGTGATTAGATCCGAGATACCCGCAATACCTTGGCGTAAAATGTCATCTACAGTACTAAAGGCGTCTACCAAAGAAGTCTTTTTATCAATAATCTGTAAAATGCGATCGTTGTGTATGGAAATAATGGCGTCCACTTTGTCTTTCAAATTCGCGTAACCCATTTCGGCAATCTCTTTACGCTTGTTCCCCTCAAAGTTGAACGGCTTAGTTACAACCGCCACCGTCAAAATTCCTCGGTTCTTAGCCAGCTCTGCTACAATCGGCGCAGCTCCCGTACCGGTACCGCCGCCCAACCCACAAGTGATAAAGACCATATCGGCGTTGCTGATAACGTCTTCAATCTCTTCTTGCGACTCTTCCGCAGCCTGACGCCCAATGTCGGGGTTCATACCGCTACCCAAACCCTTGGTAATACTCTTACCGATATGCACCTTTTTATCAGCCGCATTGTTATGCAAAGCCTGAGCATCCGTATTAATCGCCACAAACTCTACACCCCGAATACCCAACTCGGTCATACGGTTGACTGCGTTTGTTCCGCCCCCACCCACGCCGAGTACTTTAATCCGAGCAAATGACTCTATCTTTGTCTTAACTTCCATTGTTTTCTTCATAATGTCTCGATGCACATATACCAATTAGACTAATTATACGAATATACCGGACAAATTACCATAGCTTAACAATTCGTATCATTAGTACCCACTTAGTATATTGGTATCGATACCGGCCGTCTAGGGTAAAAACGACTTAAACCAGCGCTTTAATTTTAGCATATTGGGGTTTTCCAACAACCGACGGGCGCTTGAACCAAAACCACCGGCCGAAGCAGTCGCAAACGCCGAAGACCAAAGCACCAACCCGCATACCACGGCAAAAGACGGGTCGTCCACCCGGTCAATAATGGTCCGTAAACCCTGTAACTGCCCCCGACCGGCGGGTAGGCGTAAAGCGGATTTGGCGTACTCAGCTATCCCCGGCAAATTCGCGGTACCGCCGACGAGCACCACCCCTGCGGGTAACTTACCATCCCGATTTATGAGCTTAAGCTCCTTATTCACATATTCAAAAATTTCCCCGAGCCGAGCCTCAATGATTTCTACCACCTCTCGCCGGTCCACCTGCTCTGTTTCGGACTCGTCCAACTTAGATAAATCAATAGTCACGTGTTTATCTACGCTATCCGGATTTGCGTGTCCGTACAAAATCTTTACTCGTTCAGCCGTGTCTATGCTAGTTCGAAGACCAATGGCTAAGTCGTTGGTAATGTGCAGCCCACCCAACGGCAGTACAGCCGTGTGTAATAAAGTATTCTCTTCATATACCGCAATGCTCGTGGTGCCGGCACCGATATCCACCAATACCACACCCAGCTCTTTTTGTTTGCGAGACAAAACCGCGGTTGCTGCGGCGAGCGGCCCCACCACCAGCTCGTCCACCTGCAGACCGGCCTGGCTACACACCCGCTGCATATTTTTAATCAGCGGGCTGGAGCCATGTACTATGGTTGTTTCTACCTCAAGTCGGACCCCGGTCATGCCTAGCGGGTCTTTAATGCCTTCCTGACCGTCCAATACAAAAGTCTTGGGAATAACGTGTAGCACTTCTCTGTTCGAAGGAATGGACACCGCTTGCGCCGCGTCAATTACACGAACAATGTCGGCCTCTGTCACTTCTCCGTCCGCTTTAGACACGGCAATCACACCCCGCGAAGTCAGACAAGCCATGTGCGCTCCCCCCACGCTCACCAAAGCGCCGGTGACCGGCACACCGGTCATGCGTTCAACCTTCTCCAAAGCACTTGATATCGAGGTTACGGCCTCGTCTAAATCCACTACTACCCCGCGACGCAGCCCGGCCGCGGGTACGCTGACCGCGCCGACCACGGCCGGCTCAGTTTCAGGCTCGAGTTTAACCTGAACCACTCGGACTGAGTGGGTGCCAATATCAATACCCGCGATGTAATGCTCTTTTGCCATCAAATTAGGATATTTAGAGGTCAGAGATTAGAGATGAAACACAATGACGCACAGCCGGACAGCATTATGCCTAATCTCTAGTCTCTTATCTCTGGTTAATGTAAATATTCTTTTAAAACACGCGATAACACCGCGCCCTCTGCAGCTGCGCCGAACTTCTCTTTTAACGCTTTCATAGCCAATCCGAAGTCTTTAGCTGTCCACCCATGGTTGCCTATTAACTCTTGCGCGACTGAGGCAATGTCCGCTTCGCTTGCTTGAGCCGGCAAAAACTCCAGTAAAACTTCCGCCTCCGCCCTTTCCGCGTCCGCTAATTCAGTTCTATTGCCTTTCGTAAATTCAGCTTCCGCCTCTTTCCGACGCTTGTACTCTGACTGCACAACCGCCAAGACGGCCGCTTCGGAGAGATCCGAACCGGCCGCAATGCGCTCATTCTTTAGTCGGGACAACAACATACGCAAAGTTCGAGAGGTAACTTCATCTCTCGCTTTTAAAGCGACACCAACACGTTGCTCTAAATCTTGAATGGAAACCATGCGTATTTGTTTTCTCGTGGGTCACCCTATCAGACCCCACGTACTAACTTTTTTATAAATAAACCGAATTTATCGAGACTTAAACTGCGTAGTGTGTCGAGTAACAGGCTTACCAAGCTTTTTAAGCTCTTCGCGAAGTTCTCGAAGCTCCGAGCGTCGTCGAGCGGCTACCCGTTGCAGGTTACGGCTCTTACCCGGTTCAAAAAACCGAGTTTTGCGAGCACGCACTAAAATACCGCTTTGTTGAATTTTGCGGTTAAAACGTCGGAGTAAACTTTCAAATGATTCGTTGTCTTTACGCTTTACTTCTACCAATTCTGCTCACCTCTCTCTCTAAAAGATATCTTTCTCACGCCCAAAAGCAAAATTTGCTTTAAAACAGCGCAATAAGTAGAGTAACTGTACCACACAGAAAGCCTCTTGGTCAAACTGGTCACATACCATATAACACACAACATGAAGCAAAAGCCTTCATTGCTCCATGCTCTATGATTACTGTTCCATGTTTACTCCGCCAGCTCCATACCGCCCAATACATGTAAGTGTAAGTGAGGTACAACCATCCGGCCGTTCTTGCCCACGTTATAGGACAGCCGATAACCCGTGTCCTCCACCCCCAACTGCTTGGCAACCCGCTGTGCGGTAAGAACCATTTTTCCCACCAACGGTCCATCTGCCTCAGTTAAGTTTACAACGGAAGGAATATGCTTCCTGGATATAATCAACACATGGACGGGAGCCTTGGGCAAAATATCTTGTATGGCCAATACGTCGTCGTCTTCAAAATACACCTTAGCCGGTACCGTATGGGTCGCTATATTACAAAACACGCAATCGTCGTTTTCCATAAGAATAGAATTAAGAATTATGAATTAAGAATTATGAATTAAAAACCCCAATTCTTCTCTCCCACAGGGAGAGTGACTTGATTCATAATTCTATATTCTTGATTCTGCTTCAGCGGCCGAGCCGCTTCCTGACTTCATCTACAATTTTATCATAGCTAAAAACCTCTTGCATTCCGCTCTTCACATCTCGTAAAATTACAACCTCGTCCACCGCTTCCTTTTGACCCATAATGAGCGCCACGGGACTCCCCGCCTCTTGGGCCGCTTTCAGTTGGTTTTTAACCCCCACATACCCAAAATAATCAAACACCGTCATACCGCCTTCAACCAAGTCTCGGAAAAGCCGCAATGAGCGCTTGGCCGCCAGCTCTCCCAAGGGCACCAAGTACACCTCTGCCGGTCGCTTAGGGGTCGCCTTAGCCACCGCGCCCCGCTCTATCAGCGCCTGATGTAATTGCAAAAAGCTACCGTGCAATCCGAACGCGTGTACATTTTTACCGCCCAATTTTTGAACCAAGCTCGTATGCCCTTCCGCCTGCGCTACCACCAAAGCATGGCCATCTAGCTTCAGCTTTAGTACGGCAATAGTACCGCTCGCTCCTTCCATGCCGGCCAAAAGCGGGTTCAACTGATACGGAATTTGCAACTCTTCGAGAGCCTCAAGTAAGTTAGTAAAATGTTTGCGGGAAGCTTCGTCTAAGTAGTCTAAAATTGTCGGCGCCTCGCCCAATAAAGACTGGCAATCCAAATTTTGGCAACGCAAAACCGCCAGAGGGTGCTCTTGTAAATTATCCGCGCACGAATCGCACAGCTGGTACCGCTTACCCTTCAGATAATCCCGCAATGCGGCTCCGTATGCCTCCTGACACGCCTCGTTGCCGCACGTGTTTACTTCAAAAGCCACGTCGCTTAGCCCAATGGAGCTGAATAACTGCCAAGACGCTCCCAAAACTTGGGCCTCCGTCAAATGGTTGTAGCTTCCCCAAACCTCTAGACCAAACTCGTAATCCGCGGCCAACTGTTTTTGTCCGTCCTGTATCACGGTGCCGCTATACACCCACTTTGTCAGCTTTGGGTCTTGTGTACGTACTTGAGACAGCAAACGAAGCATGGAGGGCAACAGGCTGGACCTAAACGCTACCTGCCTACCCGCCGCCTCCGCAACGACTAAGTTCTTTACCCGGGCATCTTCCGTAGCGTAGACATTCTGATAGAGCATCGGGTCCTCAGCTACCGGTAACTCCA
>JAEUSE010000087.1:4708-4955 GCA_016788805.1 Candidatus Doudnabacteria bacterium | reverse complement strand
CCCTGTTTACCTTTTAACATGTCAGCCAAAGAGCGAAGCTTGCGTTTCTGTCCGGTTGAAGCAGTAACTTCTTTTCCGTGACGGATAGAATTGTCTATGAGGGCATCAACCGCCTCCTGCAACATACGCTTTTCGTTACGCGTAATAACTTCGGGAGATTTGATTTCAATAAGCTTTTTTAAACGATTGTTGCGGTTAATAACCCGACGGTACAAGTCGTTCAAATCCGAAGCGGCAAAACGTCCGC
>JAEUSE010000087.1:0-4698 GCA_016788805.1 Candidatus Doudnabacteria bacterium | reverse complement strand
ATAGGCCGCAGGTCCGGAGGAATTACGGGCAAATTGCCGACCAGCATCCACTCGGGCCGCAATCCTGAAGCGATAAACGACTTGGCCAACTTAAGTCTGCGTAGGGCTTTTTTGGCAGCCTGGCCTTCCAGATTTTTCTGAGCCGCTTCCAGCTCCTGCACCAACTGCTCGAGATTTATTTCTTCCAAAAGACCTTTTAAACCCTCAGCGCCGATGCTAGCCTTAAAGACCGGACCATACTTTAAACTCAGGTCGCGGTACTGTAATTCAGAAATAACCTGCAACTTACGTAAAGACTTCAATTCACTGCGGGCCTGGTCTCGGACCGATTCTAAAGTGGAAACTTCTTTTTGCCACACATCTTTTAGATGAACAATCTCTGCGTCTATTCGAGCGGCCAATACGTCCTGGTCTTGATCCTTGCCTTCTTGTTGCAACGAAGTCCGCGTCTTTGCGATAAGCTGCTCATAACGAGCTTCGATTTCTTTTTTCTTAGCTTTAAACTCATGTTCAATTTGCTCCATCATCCCCGTGCGGGCTGCGTCGTCCACATAGGTAATAATGTAAGCGGCGAAATAGACCACTTTTTCGAGTTCCTGTACACCAAGGTCCAGCATTAAACCAATCCGGCTTGGCACACCTCGTAAAAACCAAATATGCGCGACCGGTACGGCTAATCTAATATGACCCATACGCTCACGACGCACGCTAGCTTTGGTTACCTCTACTCCACACTTATCACACACAATACCCTTATAGCGAATACGCTTGTATTTGCCACAATAGCACTCCCAGTCCTTAATCGGACCGAAAATCTTTTCGTCGAACAACCCTTCCTTCTCAGGACGTTGCGTTCGATAGTTAATAGTCTCCGGCTTGGTTACCTCACCGTAGGACCATGACATGATAGTCTCCGGCGATGCGAGCTTGATGCGAACGCCCTTGAATTCTTCCGTCTGTGTTTGAGTAAACATATAAAATAAGTTAAACGTTATAAAGTTTGTAAAGTTTGTAAAGTAGTTCTTAACGAACCTTCTACCTTATAAACCTTATGAACTACTTAATTTTATTCGGCTTTTCGTCATCGAAGAACATCTTCGGTTCCGCCTCAGGCGCGGGCGACTCCCCCGCGTCTCCGTCCATGGAAAGTAAATCTTGGTTCATACCAAGCAAGTCTACGTCTAAGCACAAGCTCTGCAACTCTTTCACCAACACCCGGAAAGATTCCGGTACGTTTGGTTTCATAATCGCTTCGCCCTTTACGATAGACTCATAGGTTTTACTGCGACCCACTACGTCGTCCGACTTAATCGTGAGCATTTCCTGTAAAGTATGAGCGGCACCGTAACCTTCCAAAGCCCACACTTCCATTTCACCAAACCGTTGTCCGCCAAACTGCGCCTTACCACCGAGCGGCTGCTGCGTAATAAGTGAGTATGGCCCAATCGAACGAGCATGCATCTTATCGTCTACTAAGTGGTGTAGTTTTAACATGTACGCCACCCCGACGGTTGTGCGTTCTTCAAACGGCTCACCGGTTTTACCGTCGTACAATTGTGTCTTGCCGTCTTCTGCCAAGCCGGCTCGTTTTAGTTCCGACTTAATCTCCACTTCATTCACACCATCCAAGACCGGCGTGGCAACGTTATAGCCCAACGTGCGGGCGGCCATGCCCAAGTGAGTTTCCAAAATTTGACCCAAGTTCATACGACTCACCACCCCGAGCGGATTCAAAATAATATCCACGGGCCTGCCGTCCGGCAAGAATGGCATATCTTCGACCGGCACAATACGAGAGATAACACCTTTGTTACCGTGCCGACCGGCCATTTTATCACCGACTTGAATTTTACGAATAACCGCAACCGACACTTGGATAGAACGAATAACACCGGAGGGCAATTTATCGCCCGCGTCTCTACTCCACTCCCGAATGTTGACTACTTTACCGTGCTCTCCGTGGGGTAGGTTCAAGCTGGTGTCTTTCACGTCGCGCGATTTCTCACCAAAGATAACACGCAGAAGTTTTTCCTCCGGAGTTAGGTCGGTCTCGCCTTTGGGCGTAATTTTACCGACTAGAATGTCGCCGGCTTTAACCTGCGCGCCAATACGAATAACACCGTTTTCATCTAAATCCTTCAACTTCTCTTCACCTACGTTAGGAATATCTCGGGTTACAATTTCCGGACCAAGCTTGGTATCGCGTACATCGATTTTGAAGTCTTCGATATGGATAGAGGAATAACGATCCTCGTGAACTAACCGACTGGACAAAATAATAGCGTCTTCGTAGTTGTATCCATCCCAGGACAAAAACGCGACTAACACGTTTTGGCCAAGCGCCAACTCCCCGCCTTGGGTAGAAGCACCGTCAGCCAGCAAGTCGCCGGCCTGTACCTTTTGCCCTTTGGATACTCGGGCAATTTGGTTAATGCACGTACCACTGTTGGTGCGCAAAAACTTTAGAAGTGCGTATTCTTTTTTCTTACCCGCTTCATTGGTTACGGTAATTTTATCGCCCAATACCTGCGTAACTTCGCCGGCCTCTTCGGCCACGATAACAGCACCGCTATCGCGAGCGGCTTTGCGTTCCATACCCGTACCGATAGTGGGCGCTTGCGGAATAAGACAACTTACGGCTTGTCGTTGCATGTTCGAACCCATCAACGCACGGTTCGCATCGTCGTGTTCCAAGAAGGGAATAAGGCTGGTCGTCACGGAAATAATTTGCTTTGGTGACAAGTCTACGCAATCCACGTCTTCCGCATTGGCAATGGCCGGTACGCCATGCACCCGAACCGACACCCGGCCGCCGGTAAAGTACCCTTCCGGGCTCATTTCCATGTTCGCCTGACCAATGGTTAAACGCTCTTCTTCAAATGCGTCCAAATACTCAATAATGTCGGTAATTTTCGGTTTGATTTGAATAGGCGCTAAGTCGGTAATGGCGGCTAGTTTTTTTGCCTGACTCTCGGTAATAGTTTCGCCGGCGGCAACCAAAATCTGCCCGTTATGCTGAATATCGTGTCGAGCAATCTCACCTATCGCATCTTTACCGTCGTTGTCCGCCACTCGCTTCACCAATCTATAAGGTGTTTCAATAAAACCAAATTCATTAACCCGAGCATACGTTGCCAAGTGAGAAACTAAACCAATGTTTGGACCTTCCGGAGTGGTAATTGGGCACAAACGACCATAGTGAGAACGGTGCACGTCGCGAACTTCAAAACCGGCGCGCTCACGGGACAAACCGCCGGGCCCCATCGCACTCAAGCGACGCTTGTGTTCCAACTCTGCCAACGGATTTGTCTGGTCCATGAACTGAGACAGTTGAGATGAAGAGAAAAACTCTTGAGTAGCAGCTACCACCGGCCGCACATGAATAAGCTGGGCCGGGGTTACCGTCTCCAAATCAGCTAAAGACATACGGTCCCGTGCGATGCGAGCCATACGAGCCAATCCTACGCGATACCGGGTTTGAATAAGCTCGCCCACCGCACGAACCCGACGGTTAGACAAATGATCAATATCATCGGCAAGTGACTGCGTAATATTTAAACGTATAACTTCGCGGAGCGCCGCCACCATGTCCTCTTTCGTCAAGATAGGACTGGTGTTGTCCTGGGAAAAACCCATGCGTTGATTAAACTTATATCGGCCGACCTCGCTCAAGTCGTACCGTTCAAAGTTGAAGAACATTGCAGAAATGAGCGAACGAGCGTTGTCTACCGTAGCCAAGTCACCTGGACGTACGCGTTTGTAGACTTCCCGAAAGCCTTCGTCGGCGTTGGTGCTTGGATCTTTTTCTAAAGTTTGCTGAATATACTTAATTTCCGGATCGGTATCGATATCTTTGAACGCTTCCAAAATCTCTTCGTTGCTGGACAAGCCAAACACCCGCAATAAAGCGGTTACGGGGATGCGGCGTTTACGATCGATTTTTACCCCAATTACACCGGCGGCGTCGGTGTCAAACTCCAACCATGCCCCGCGATTCGGAATAACTTTCGCGCCGTACAATAATTTGCCACGATAGGCCTCACTGCTAAAGAATACGCCCGGCGACTTAATTAGCTGACTGACCACGACCCGCTCCACACCGTTGATAATAAATGTGCCGCGCGGGGTCATGAGCGGAAAATCTCCAAAGTACACATCTTGTGTTTTGGTTTTACCGGTCATTTTGTTCACGAGCTTAGCCGAAACGTATAGGGGGGCTTCGTAGGTAGTGTTTCGCTCCCGAGCAGTCACCTCGTCAAACTTGGGTTTATCAAAAAAATGATCCGCAAACGACAACTCCAGGTTTTTACCCGTGAAGTCTCGAATTGGATTAATCTCGTTCAAGAGTTCTTTCAAACCCTTATTAAAAAACCAGGCATACGAGTTTAGTTGAACCTCAATCAAGTTAGGAAGGTTCACCATCTCGTGCTTACGCTCAAAAAAATTGCGCGTCACGAGCTCAGACCCCGGTTGACTTGCGGTTTGCACCGCAATCTTTGGCTTGCTGGGCATAGTCCCAATGCTTTCCGGACAGTGGAAGGCGCGTCCACGTCCAGGGCAACGCTGTATGTTAGCGATAACCCTTATTAATGGTCGAAAAATCGGCCAGAGGAAGTATGGACTACCAAAATTCGTGAATCCCTGGGTTAGCCGGAACACTATTTAGTTTTTGACTGAGTGGATTTTTAGGCTTAAAAA
>JAEUSE010000086.1 GCA_016788805.1 Candidatus Doudnabacteria bacterium | reverse complement strand
AGTGCGTGCCAAGTTTCTCCCTGTTGAAGCTGCCAGTATCCAAGCGGTCCGAGCAATAACCCCGCTGCAATGTACGCAATGATGCTAGGCAGCTTAAAGTAGTTTACTAGCAAGGCGCATCCCCCTGCCAAAGCCAGTACAAGCGTTAACTCAAAAAAAAGATTTTCCATTTATAAAGGTTGTTTGTTTCTTCCCGGGCGATAGCGTTAAGCTATACAGAATCTTCTATTTATTTAAGTGTATCAGACCCAAGCCGTTTGCCAAAAGTGGAAAAGTTCGCTATTCTTAGGACAAATTATGAATATGCCAGACGTTATATTTTTTATAGGTCGCTCAGGTGCCGGCAAGGGTACTCAAGCCAAAGCTCTCGCGGAGCGGCTTGACTTTTTTTATTGGGAAATGGGCGGTATTTTGCGTTCGGAAATTGCCAAGGGTTCGGAGATTGGCAAACGAATTGAAAACTTGGTAAATACCGGAGTATTCTTGAGTGATCAAGACATGTATCCGGTTATCGAAGCGCACGTGGACGACGTACCAAAAGACAAAGGAATTATTTTTGACGGTTTTCCGAGACGTATCAGTCAAGCTAACTACATTATGGGTTTGTTGCGGGGTTTGGGTCGAAAAGAAATGACTACGATTTTTTTGGACGTGCCTCGCGAGGACTCCGTAGAGCGGTTACACCACCGAGCGGAAATTGAACACCGGGTGGATGACACCGACGAAGTAATTACCCGACGTTTGGACCAGTTCGAAATAGAAACAACCCCGGTGCTCGACTATTTACAAACCATGACCAAGTTTTACCGCCTGGACGGCCGTCCGCCCATAGAAGAAGTGACAAAGGCTCTTAATGAGGTGTTAAAAAATTAGCTCTATGGCTTTGCGCACGCGGAAAAATACGAAAATCTCACCTGCGCATGCGCCGTTAAATATTTTTCTGGTTGGAGATTTGGGGGCGGGGAAAGCGACCCAGTCAGCTTTCATCAAACGAGAGTTTGGGTTGCACGAGTTTGATTTTGGTTTGGAACAAGCGCTGTTGCGCAAGAAAGATCGGGCTTTAGACGCATTTCTCAAGAAAACGGTGGACATTGGAAAGCTAACGCCAACTAAAGTCTATAGAGCCGTCGTGAGCGCCGCTATACAAAAAATTAAACCTTCTCAGGGCATCTTGTTTGACGGTGGTCCACGAATGCCCGGTGAGGTGCGTATGGTTTCTAAGTTGCTCGCAAAGCAAAAGCGCACACGGTCTATTTGTATCTATTTAACCGTTCCAAAGGCCGAAGCGATTCGTAGAATACAGTCCCGACAGGGGTACTTTGGAACAGGAAAGCGAGTAGATGATTCTCCGCAGGCAATTTATAATCGATTTAAGTACGTACAGGCAAGCGTTCGACAAGCTCGGGAGGTATATAAGACTTTGTACCCATTTGCGGTGGTTAGTGGTCTAGGAACAGTTGAACAGGTGCATGAACGTGTGCTTAAAACTATCAAGCGATTAGAGAAAAAATTAGATTAGCTGATAATTGCAAATTTTGAATTGCAGATTTATTCAATTAATAATTGTAAATCTGCAATTTGCAATGTTTTATGCCAGGTCAGATTAAAACATCCACAGAAATTGAACTTATAGCCGAAGGTGGCAAACTCCTTCGGGATATTTTGCATAGGACTGCGGTATTGGTAAAGCCCGGTATAAGTACGCAGGCACTTAGCGACTTTGCCGAGCAGGAAATTCGCAAGATTGGCGGACGGCCAAGTTTTATCGGGTACGGTGAGAAAGATAATCCCTTTCCTGCTGCCTTGTGTACTTCTCGAAATGATATTGTTGTGCATGGCGTGCCAAGCAGTACGGAGCTTCTAGAAGAAGGAGATATAGTTGGTTTGGATATTGGTATGGAATATAAAGGTTTGTACACTGACACCGCCATTACTGTTCCGGTAGGTATAATATCCGACAAGGCCCAAAAACTTATAGACGTTACAAAAAAATCTTTAAACCTCGGCATACAACAAGCGGTAATAGGAAACAAGATTGGGGATATCGCAAGCGCGATTCAAAAGTATGCCGAGTCGAATGGTTTTTCCGTGGTGCGCGATTTGGTTGGGCATGGAGTGGGTTATGAAGTGCACGAAGAGCCGTCTGTACCAAACTACGGCAAAGCCGGTACCGGTATAAAGCTTGTGGAAGGTATGGTTTTAGCAATTGAACCCATGCTTTGCACCGGTGGTTACCATATTTACTTTGACGATGATGATTGGACTATACGTACCGAAGATGGGGGATTGTCCGCGCATTTTGAACATACCATTGCCGTTACAAAAAAAGGGGCCCGTTTGCTTACGTAAATAAGAAACAAACAACAACATGTCTTCACCGCTATCCACTGGCGGTTTTGTGACTCCGCAACCCTTGCATCCGTAGCGAGGTTTGCTGGGTAGTTAGCTTTCGCGTGTAAAGCGTAAAATTATTTAGTATGTAATATGTATGGATAAGAGCAATCCGTTAAAAAATGTTCTCACTCGCCAAACTCTCAAGATATTTTGGCAACACACAAAACCGTATTGGCCGTACGCGTTTTTGGCGGTCAGCGGCAGTTGGCTCGCTGTCGCCGTTGAGGTCTATCGGCCTTGGCTGTACCGAAACTTACTTAATATTTTCACTCAAGGACCTACGTACTACCGGCAAGCCTTTATAGTCGTGTTGGGCTTATTAGGCTTGGGCGTGCTTCGGCTATTGTTTCGTAGGTGTATGGAGTACGGAGCCATCCAATATCAATCCAACGCGAAACGCGATCTCTGGTTGACCAGTTTTAAAGAGTTGCATCGCCAAGATTACGCATACTTCACCAATCAATTTACCGGTACTTTAGTAAAGCGAGCAAATCGGTATGACGGTGCGTACGAGCAAATAATGGACCAAATTACCTTTGGTCTTGGGCAGACAGTGGTGCGTGTTGCTATTACCATCGTGTCTATAGCATTTTTTAGATTGGACGCGGCCTTCGGTTTTTTGTTGTGGGCACTTATATATCTGGTGTATGTTTTGCACAAGCTTAAAACAAAACGCCCGTATGATTTGGAAAAAGCAGATGTAGACAGCAAGGTGTCGGGTTGGCTGGCCGATACAGTAAGTAACTTTCCGACAATTAAGCTATTTGCGTCGCATAAACGGGAAGATGAGCTTTTCAAGCAAAAAGTAAATTGGTTCCGTGAGACCTTACTTCGACAGTGGCGGATAAGCTTTAAGCTCGACAGTGGTCAAGCTGTATTGATAATTGTACTCGAAGCCGCCGTTTTTTTCTGGGCGCTACAGCTCTGGCGACAGGGCAATTTAACTGTGGGCGATATGGCGTTATTGCAGTTATACGTAACATCGCTCAATAACACCTTGTGGGACCTGGGTCGACAACTAAAAGGGATTACCCAAAGCCTGGCGGACGCGAATGAGATGACAGAGATAATCCTACAGCCGAAAGCCATGGGTGACGCCCCCAAGGCTAAAGCGCTTAAAGTGAGTAAAGGGGAAATTGAATTCCGCAATGCAAACTTTACCTACGGTTCTGAAGGAAACGTGCTCGATAATTTGACTCTGACAGTACCCGCCGGGCAAAAGTTGGCGCTGGTTGGGCCGTCCGGTGGGGGAAAGACCACTATCACCAAACTATTGCTTCGCCTGTATGACGTCACCGGTGGTAGCGTATTAGTCGACGGTCAGAACATCGCCAAAGTAACTCAAGATTCTCTCAGACAAGCCGTATCGTTTGTACCTCAAGAGCCAATACTCTTTCATCGTTCGTTGTTGGAAAACATTCGTTATGGCAACCCTCAGGCCACTGAGGCAGAGGTTGTGGAAGCCGCAAGGCTCGCGCATGCCCACGAGTTTATAACTAAAACATCCGAAGGGTACGAAACTCTCGTGGGTGAACGAGGGGTTAAGCTTTCCGGTGGCGAACGTCAGCGGGTTGCTATTGCTCGGGCGATTCTGAAAAATGCGCCCATACTAGTTTTAGACGAGGCAACAAGCAGCTTAGACTCCGAGTCGGAAATGCTTATTCAAGATGCACTCAAACATCTCATGAAGAACAAAACGGTGATTGTGATAGCCCATCGCCTCTCTACTATTATGCAAATGGATCGAATAGTAGTTCTGGAGAACGGCGTTATAATTGAAGATGGTAAGCACGCTGAGCTGATTAAGGTAAAACAGGGTGTCTACCAGAAGCTATGGGGGATTCAGGCGGGTAGCTTTAATGCCTAAATACCAACTATCAAGCGTCAGGATAAGTACCGAAGGTTAAGCTTTATGGTTTAGTTTGTTTGTGTTTTGAGCTTGTTATGTGGTAGCTTTTAACCCTTACGAGCGGGTTATGCTGGTTCAACAGACGTTTGCCTAAAAGTCTGTCGTGTGGTAGACTAGATGCATCATCTTAAGTTTGTGCGTCTTACCCAAAGTTTGGTCTTTCAGAGGGTGTTACACCCATAACAGAGCCCGCGTTAAGTAAGTACGAGAGACTTTTATAAGCATTGTATGCTAGAGTCCAAGATGAGCTCTGGCTCTGTTAGGAAGCCAAAAAATGGCAACGAAGTTATATGTTGGTGGTTTGTCCTACAACACCACCCAGGACAGCTTGACCCAGGCATTCGCCCAAGCTGGTAATGTAAAAGAAGCCAGTGTCGTAACCGACAAAATGACTGGCCGATCCCGTGGTTTCGGTTTCGTAGAAATGGACACCGAAGAAGCGGCTCAGGCCGCAATCGAGCTCTGGAACGGTAAAGAGCTTGACGGTCGCACCATCACTGTAAATGAGGCTCGTCCTCGTGAAGAGCGCCCAGCAGGCGGTCGCGGTGGTTTTGGTGGCGGACGTGGCGGATTCGGTGGCGGTCGCGGTGGTGATCGTGGCGGATTCGGTGGCGGTCGCGGTGGTGATCGTGGCGGCAATGACCAGGGCGGCG
>JAEUSE010000085.1 GCA_016788805.1 Candidatus Doudnabacteria bacterium | reverse complement strand
AACATATCCCGTCGCATACTGCGAGCACGCGGTTGGAAGCTCTCACGGACGCAACTTTTGCGATTATTATGACTCTGCTGGTGTTGGAGCTGCGAGTTCCGGAAACAGAGTCTCATTTGCAGCTACTGCATGGACTCCAGGAGCTCCTACCGAGCGTGTTGAGTTTTGTCGTTAGTTTTATTGTGTTAGGCGTATATTGGACAGCGCACCACACGCAGTTTCGGTACATTACTCGAGTTGACCACAAACTTGTGTGGTTAAATATCGTGTACTTGCTCGTGCTGTCTTTTGTGCCATTTTCCGCGGCGCTG
Source organism: Candidatus Doudnabacteria bacterium (assembly GCA_016788805.1). Classification (GTDB taxonomy): domain Bacteria; phylum Patescibacteriota; class Doudnabacteria; order UBA920; family UBA920; genus JAEUSE01. The sequence continues at coordinate 4,722 of JAEUSE010000085.1, read as the reverse complement.
CTTGGTACGCACCACACCGAAAGCGTGGCTATTCAGGTGTACGCGGTCAACCTGCTGCTGGCGACGTTGGTGCACTTCTTTATGTGGCGGCACGCAACCAAAGGCGGTCGCCTTACAGATTCTTGGGTAGACCCTCGGCTTGTTCGTTTTAGTTCTCAAGTGTCTTATTATTCTTTATTCGGTTATTTAGCCGCCGCCCTGGTGGCCGTGTGGTCGGTTCAGATTGGCTTGCTATTGTTGGTGCTTATACCAATTCCCTTTGTGCTTGGTTTATTTTATAAAATTTTGTTTACGGACTAGTTTTTGTTATTAAATTACATCTTTTTATAAGATATCCTCATATATATGAGGATATTTTTTACGTGAGGTATTGACAAAATGGCTATTAGAATGTATAATTACCGGTTACTTTTTAATTAGACCATTTTTATGCAAGATATGCTAGCAAAAGTATTTAAAACACGCAGCTTAGTGGCGACACTAATTTTGCTGCTTGTGTTGGCGTTTACGCCTGGGGTAAACCAGTTTATTATTAGTCCCGCATTGCAGGTGGTAGCCTCTGATTTTGGTGACTCCGAATGTACTGAAGAACGAGTGATTCATGCTGTAGAGTTTGGTGACATCCGAGTGCGGTTTGCTAAAGACGCCGGTAAGGTGACTGCTACCGTAGAAGGTGGTATTGACTGTGCATTTCCAGTTACTATGGTGGTGTACAAGATGTACCAGGCTGGTAAGCTGTCCAGCCAAAAGTTCTTTTCCCAGTCTCAGACTGCAACTATAGGTAACACCGCTACTACAAAGCTGGAATCCGATTTGCCACCGTGTATGGCCCAGATTGATTTGTATTATGGTTCAAATCCACCTCGAGTACTTACAGATGACGCTGCAAGCTATGCGCATATGTTACTTGGGTATACCTACTACCTGAATGCGAGCAATTCTTTTGAAACGGCCTCCGGCCCATTTTGTTCAGATACACCTCTAGTAAAACCGACGGTATCGATTGTAAAAGAAGCCCCGGCAACAACCAGAGCGGGTGATACCTTAAATTAGTCGTAACCAATACCGGCACCGTAGACGCGCCGAATGGTTTTTATTTGACTGATCGGTTGGATACCTTATTGGACTTTGTGCGTGCTTCTAGCGCTGACTGTACATTTGCCGTCGGTCCGCATGAGGTGGTGTGTAGTCGTGCTGGTAAGTTTAGTGTGGGTCAATCTATATCTTACACACTTACATTTAAAGTAAAGCCGTCAGTGGCGTGCAATGCCAATATCCCCAATAAAGCTGATGTGTCTGTGCCAGATGGCCAAGGTGGGCATACCAACAGTTGGAGTAACATGACCTCGACTCTGGTGACCTGTACTCCACCGCCACCAGTGAAGCAGTGTAAATTGGAAATACGTAAGAGTGTGAGCCAGTCAACCGCTGTTCCATATAATGAACTTGAATATGTTATTGACGTAAAAAATATTGGCACAGCCGACTGTACTGGTAGTGGCGTGCGTATTCAGGATGTGGTAGATCGCGGGCTCACGTATGTTCGAGAGTCACATAGTAGCAACCTAGTGGGTGGCTATGAAACAGATCCAGTGTATAAAGAAGCCGCTCGGCTCCTCCAGTGGAACGCGGGCACTCTTATTCCTGGTCAAACTGGACACATAAGTTGGATAGGCAAAGTAAACAATATTGCGCAGTGTACTGAAATTAATATTCCTAATACAGCTCGGGTAACGGCTATTGAACTTGATAACTTTGCAACTTGGGTGACTAGCAATACGGTAAACACCAAAGTTACCGGTAATTGCCCCCCTCCAACAGTCGTATGTACACCTGGCAGTCAGGTAGTAAAAATTAACCAAGTGGCAAATGTAACTGCGACTGGTGGAAATGGTAACTTTGCATGGTCTGCGATTGGTGGTAATCCAGCAACGGGGAATGGCGCAGTTTTTTCTACCAAGTACGCTTCGAAAGGTGATAAAACAATACGAGTGACTTCTGGTGGTGCTGAGGCGACTTGTAATGTGACTGTTGTTGAAGATGTCCTTCCGCAACTGGTGTGTGCTCCTGGTACTCAGACAATTGTTATTAATCAAACAGCGAATTTTACAGCAAGCGGGGGTAATGGTGTATTTAATTGGTCTGCAAGCGGGGCCAGTGCAGTGAGCGGCAGCGGTTCAAGCTTTGCGACGACGTATGCAACAGCAGGGGGGAAAGTAGTTATGGTGACCTCCGGTAGTCAATCCGCAACTTGCAGCGTGACCGTGACCTCTCCGCCAACTAGTCCCAGCTTGTTCTGTAGTCCTCTCAGTCAAAATGTAAACTTAGGACAAACTGTGAACTTAACTGCCAGTGGTGGTAATGGTTCCTATACCTGGTATGCTCCAGAGGGTAACCTTTCCGCTAATACCGGCAACTCGGTGAACGTTTCGTACGCATCGACGGGTACAAAAACTGTAACGGTAAGCTCTGGCGGACTCACTGCCAGCTGTGTACTGACTATCACCCAAAGCTCTGGTGGAGTTTCGAGCTTGAGCCTTACTAAATCGGTCCGCAATGTTACTCAAGGCACTACTTTCTTGAAGAATCTTAGCAACGTACGTAGTGGTGACACGCTCGAATACCAAATTCGTGTTCGCAATACCGGCTCTAACAGCCTGTCTGGTTTCCAAGTACGGGATGTTATTAGCCAGTCTGGTTATTTACAAAACTACCGTAACTTAACCGTTTCCCGGGGTTTCTCCGGTGACATGTATGGTTCTGGTATGACGGTGTCTGGAAACTTACATGCCGGCGAAGAATTTACTATTGGTTACTTGTACACGGCAACTGCGGCTATGGTTAACAACGTCAATGTGTGTAACACCATTACTATATCCGCAAACGGTGTTGGCACTGTAACTGATGCTGCCTGTGTATTTGGTAGCGGGAGTGTGGCTGGTGTAAGCGTATTGCTTGCTAAGTCCGCATGGAACGATACGAAAAATGTAAATGCAACGAGCCAAGCAGCAAGCCGGGAAGACTACATTACCTATAGTTTAACAGTTCGAAATACTGGTGGGACTGATGCAATAAACTATGTAATAACAGATGACTTGTCTGGCGTATTGCCACTTGCAGATATAACGGACTTAGGCGGCGGATCTCTTAATGGTCAAACTATTACTTATCCGGCCCTCACTATACCTGTAGGCGGTGTAGTAACCAAGAACTTCCGCGTACGCGTAAAGTACTCGTTGGCTACCAATATTAGCTATCAAATGGTGAATACATTCGGCAATACCGTTACCATAGTAATTAACACTCCGCAGACCTACACGCCGCCGAAGACTGGTGGCAACACGAATGCGTTGGCCGGTATTGGCTTTGCCGGATTGTTGACCTCGGGTTTCTTGTTTATGCGAAAACGGAACTTGGCTCGGATTATCTTTAGCTAGGTCGTAGTATGTATACATAAACATCAAAAGTACTTAAAGAGACTCTTTGGCTTAGCTGTCAAAGAGTCTCTTTAAGTTACTACATTCGTCGGCGCAGAGCCGGGCTTTTGTGTTACTATAAGTGTAGAAGTGGTTTACGGTAAAATCCGGGGGTGGTCGGGCTTTACCCGGTTATTTTGAAACACACATGGTTAACCAGCAGCTGGTTATTTACATTGAGCAAGCCAGGGCAAAAGGGTTGGCGGATAAAGAAATTTTGGCGGCTCTTAAAGTGGACCCTACTTGGGTGGCCATACAAGATGCCGACGCGATTGACGCATTTGCATTTGTAAACGGCAACAATCAGTCCGCAGCGGCCGGCAGTGGTTCGACCATTGTCCCGGTAAGTAGCTCGAACTTCTTTCTTCCGAGGAAGGCACTTATCGCGTGCATCGCGGTGGTAGTGTTCGTGTTAGTTGGCGGCGGTGTGGTGTTGGCTCAGAAGAAAGGTTTTATAACTCGATTGTTCCGGGCTACTCCTGAAGCCGCCTGGGGTATTTTTGTACAAAATCAGAACATTGAACCTTACGCGCAGGAGGTAACCATAGAGTATACGGATACCGGCGGTTCGGAGGGTTCGAGTACGGTTACTTCGGTAAAGTTAGTGGACACGGGTTATACAAACAGCCGACAGGAGTTAGTCGATGTGCAACTGAAACACGGGGTATCTTATACCGTAGCGGCCGACGGCCAGCAGATGGGTGGAAATATTGAGTTTCGGTTGCTGAATAAGGATTTATTTGTGAATTTGAAAGACACACCGTTGGGTATGTTTTTGCAGCAGTCGGAACAAAACAAAACTAAGACGTCGTGGATAAATGTTAGTCTGGACCCCAAGAATTTGTGTAGTATTACCGCTGAATTACTGCCCCAAACAGATTCTCCGGCGGGCAATCCGCCCGACACCACGGTGCTACAGCAAAAGGTACGGGACATACAGTTTAAACAAATCTTTGAAAAGCCTGAGGTTTTGGGAAGGGAGCAGGTGCGAGGTCAAAATACCGTTCGTGTAAAGCTTGGTTTGGATAAGACAGCTTTGCAAGATGTTTTTATGCAGTTATTGCCTGCGTTAAGAGAAGGCCAGTCGGCTGAACAGCTCAATATGGTCCAAAAGCTGGTGGTCGCCTGGCTGGATAAGTTTCAAGTTAAAGATTTTCAGGCTTGGGTCGGAGAAAAAGACGGCCGGTTGTATAAAGTGGTATTTAAGAGCAACGCGCCTTCGTTTGGTAGCTTGGGGAAGACTTTG
>JAEUSE010000084.1 GCA_016788805.1 Candidatus Doudnabacteria bacterium | reverse complement strand
GTATAGAAACCATGAGCTATTGTACCGAGGATACGCTCCGATAAGCGCAAACAACGAATCTCTAGCGAAGATTGTTGTAATAGTAACCCACAGAATAAATAAGAATGCCCAAATATTCACCCATCGTACGGTAAACCCCTCCATACCGTTTCGTACGGAAAAGCACACTAAAGCCGCAGAAAACAATAACATTGCGTACTTTATAGCGTCGGTACTCGCCCCGCCAAACGGAGGTAGCAAGAGAGAAACCGTGAGTAATCCGAAGGCGAGCGGACCGAATAAGCGATGTTGTTTAAATCGCTGATGTATGGAATTTATAGACTCGCCCAACACCAATCCTACTCGTTTTAAAAAAGACATGTCCATAGCAAATAAATACTCATCAAGTTAACAAAACCGCCCCCCTACTCTGAGTATATCAGAGTGGGCGGCGGTTTGTTGCTCAATACACAGTAAGTTTACTGAATACCAGCCGGAGTAAGTGTGTGTACACCTGCTCCGTAGCCTCCTGTCTGGGCGCCCAGACAGAATGGTAGGGCGTAGTAGGTCGATGTAGGCGTGGTTGAGAACGCGTAGTTCGTAACCTGAGAGCCACATGACCCGTCACCTGTTGGTGTCGGATATATGGGCCATACGCCGATATAGTTTGGCCTTAAGTCGGCAGTGGCAGCCGGGTAGGTGCCGCTATCGTTAAAGTAAAGCTCCATCGCGCTCGCTATTTGACGGACGTCGGCAAGACGTTTAGCATCCCTGGACTTGGCTCGAGCCGAGTTAAGTGACAGTAATACCACGGATGCCAAAAGACCGATAATGGCGATAACCACCAAAAGTTCAATAAGCGTAAATCCTTTTTGTTCGTTTCTGTTTCTAAGCAAATCTTGTCACCCCCAATCTTCGCTGTTGCGTGACTTGAGAATTTCTCACATGAGTAGTATACCACGACGACCTATCGGGTCAAAACGGTTATGCACAAGATTAGACACGAAAAAAATGAGACGTGGGTCGTGAGGAAATTCTACTCACGTCTCACGTCTCATTGCTCATTTACTTGTTAGCTAACGCTGCTGGCTAAGTTGTATATAGGCATAAGAATACCGGCGACAAGGGCACCCACACCCACACCAAGTATAATCATAATAATTGGTTCTAATAAAGTCGTCAGAATAGAGACTTTATCATCAACCTCTTTCTCATAAAAGCTAGCCAATTTTCCCAAGATATCGTCTAACTGCCCGGTCTCTTCTCCCACTCGAACCATTTGAGTTACAATCGCCGGGAACTCAGCATAGCCCTGCAAAGAATCGCTGATGGTCCGGCCATTGGCCAACTCTTCCGATGCTTTAATAATGATATCTCGATATATCACGCTATTAATGATCTCCGAAATAATTTGCAACGACTGAATAATCGGAATACCTCCTGCAACCAATGTTGCCAGGTTACGAGCGAAGCGGGCTAAATAAATTCTACTAAATATTCCCTTCGCGATTGGCAATTTTAGTTTTAATTTGTCCCAGACGTAACGACCGTTAGGGGTACTAATATAAAACCTTATGCCCACAAACAACGCGCCGATACCGATAATTATTAACCACCAATAGCTGTTTACTACATCCGTAATTGCAATAAGAGCTCTAGAAATAAGCGGAAGCTCGCCGCCTTGTTCCAGCAGTACGGAAGTTAGATTTGGTAGTACAAATTTAAACATTAACAGGCCGACACCAAACAAGGTGCCGATAATAAAGGTCGGATACGTAAGCGCGGAGCGAACTTTTGATTTTAATTGGTAGTCCTTTTCCAACTGGTCGGCCAAATAGGTAAGGGAACGATTAAGGGTACCAGATAATTCACCCGAACGGACCAAACTAATATAAACCCCACCAAACACCGTGCCATGCTTTGAAAGTGCGAGCGACAGACTTTCACCATTCTCAATCGACGCGATAATGTCCTTGGTTATATAGGCAAGACGTTTGTTAGTTACCTGAGATTCTAAAATTCGCAAAGCCTGCAACAAAGGAACGCGGGCGGCAATTAACGTAGCCAGCTGCCTCGAAAACAACACCAGGTCTTTAGTGTTTATAAACTTGTCAAAAGGATTTAACCGCTCAAGCAGATTATCTTCTTGTACTTGCAGACTGGTAATAACCAACCCGTTCTCAATCAACAGACCTTCCGCTTTTTCCTGGTCGGCTGCAATGACCGTCCCCTGCTTAGACTGACCGTCTTTATTTCTGGCTTCGTAATAAAACTTCATAAATATGAGATACCAATATACTAACAGTATCTGTTATATTATCTGATCAAAGATAGGAAATAGTCATTGTCCTGTACATGGCCCTGGGCGACTTCCAGTTCTACCACACCCTGCTTGACCAACAACGCCAACACCTTGTCCATAGGAACCATACCAGACTCCAGGTTGGTGTGAATAATGTTGTTAATCTCGAAGGTCTTGTTGTCTCGTATAACATTACGCACCGCGTGGTTAGCCATTAAAATTTCATAGGCGGGGACCCTACCGCCTCCAATTTTGGGCAACAGTCGCAAACTGACAATACCGAGTAGTACACTCGCAAGCTGGGCTCGAACCTGTCCCTGCTGAACCGCCGGAAATACATCGATAATACGATCGACCGTCTGAGCCGCGTCGTTTGTATGCAATGTAGCAAAAATTAAATGTCCCGTTTCCGCCAAGGTGAGCGCGGAGCTAATAGACTCCAAATCGCGCATTTCCCCAACCAGGAGGCAGTTAATATCTTCCCGAAGAGCGCTCTTCATGGCTTGAGCGAAAGACGGAGTATCTACACTCACTTCGCGCTGGGTAATGACCGAGGCAGCCGGAGTGAGTACAAACTCGATGGGGTCTTCGATAGTAAGAATGTGGTCCGCGCGCTTATGGTTAATTTCATTGACCAAAGAGGCCATAGCAGTGGACTTACCTTGCCCAACCGGCCCGGTAAATAATACCAACCCCTGTTTCTTTTCCGTAAACGTTCGCAGTATTTGAGGGAGCCCCAACTCTTCGAGAGTCTTAATATGGTTGGGAATGGTGCGCAACGCAATACCAGTCACGCCTTGTTGCGTATATATATTAACCCGAAATCGGACGTTGTCTTTAAATGTATAAGACACGTCGAGATCTTGCTGAGAATGAAACAGGTTCTTTTGCGTCTCATTCATCATTAAGTTGGCTATATCTGTAATGGATTCTTGGCTCAGTACTTGATAGGTATCTAAACGCACCAATTTGCTATCAACACGGATAATCGGAGGCTCGCCGACCTTGAGGTGTAAGTCGGAGGCGTTCCGCTCGACCACCAAAGACAACATTTTTGCTAATTCAAGCTCGCTGGCTTTATACATACGCGTAATAACTATTATTTATAAATGTTTACCCCTCAAGCGCGTTGGCCGACCACGAACCTTAACGCATCAACAAGCTCTCCTGGGTTGGTATCGCTTCTATTAAAATGTCGAACTAGCTTCGCGCAATTACTGAACAATTCCGGTAGTGCCCCTACGGAGAGGGCAATGCATGGCACAGAAGCAGGCAGCGTATCCAGCAATGCCCGATACCTCGCATGGGTAGAGATATCTTCGGGTATAGAGAGCACGACTAAGCTATAAGCCTCTCGCGCATCCGCCAGAGCGCGTTCGCCAAACGGAAGCACGACGCAACCCAATGCGGTAATATACCCCCGGTACAGTCGATTTCGGAATGGGTGTTCCTCTACCAGTAGCACACTCAACGATTCTTTCTGCTCACGTGCATGCATACATTTACTCTTTGCTTACTCTCACCACCTCTTCCAATGTTGTCTCACCTCGAAGTACTTTTATTATACCATCTTGTCGCATGGAAATCATACCTAATTTAACCGCAACTTCAAGAATCTGAGCGGACGGAGCTTTAGCTAAAATGAGTTCCTGAATCTCTTGAGTCATGGGCAATACCTCAAATATCCCAAGACGACCATGGTAGCCTGTCTTTTCACATTTGTCACACCCTTCACCATGCGTAAAACGCATATTGTTCTTATCTATGCCTTCGTAGTACACCTCCGGAATGCCTACCAACTCGCGTTTAATATCTTCCAGTACAGCCGGAGGCGGGACGAGCTCCTTACGACAATCTTTACACACTTTCCTAACCAACCGTTGGGCCAAGACCACATTCACGGAGGCGGTGAGTAAAAAAGGTTCTATGTCCATATCCATTAACCGTGGCATGGCACCGATGGCATTGTTCGTATGCAATGTTGAGAATACCAAATGCCCGGTCAGGGCTGCGTGCACCGCTAACTCGGCTGTTTCTTTATCACGAATTTCACCAACCATGATAACATTCGGGTCTTGTCGCAAAATACTCCGTAAACCGGCCGCAAAAGTGAGCCCGATGTCCGGATTAATCTGACTTTGGTTTACCCCGGAAATAAAATACTCAACGGGATCCTCAAGCGTAATTATGTTAACCGCAGTGGTGTTTATCATGCTTAAAATCGAGTACAGAGTGGTGGACTTACCGCTTCCGGTCGGACCGGTAATGAGGAAGATTCCGTGTGTTTTCTTAATATTCTCCAACGTCCACTCCAAACCCTTACCGCGCACCCCCAAATCGTCCAACGTCGGTACGGTACTCGACTTGTCTAAAATACGCATAACGACCTTTTCTCCGTAAATGAGAGGTAAGATGGACACGCGTAAATCTACCGAACGCCCGCCAACATCTATATGAAAACGTCCGTCCTGGGGAAGCCGTGATTCATCAATCTTTAAATTAGCAAGAATCTTTAAACGAGAAATAATGGCTTGGTGCACATGCTTCGGTAACATGAGGGAGGTATGCAATATACCGTCGATACGATATCGAACCCGTACATCGTTGTCGGAAGGTTCAATATGAATATCTGACGCATCGGCCTCTATAGCATTTGATAAAATAACGTCAACAATACGCACTATCGGCGCGCCTTCAATAGTACTATCGGTCGCAACGGCCGGCTTAGCAAAACTCGGACGGTTAGACTTTATTTCTTCGGTTTGGAAATCGTGCAACGCTTCCCCGACAACACTATCAAGATTTTTCCGCCGCCCCACCATTACGTCAATAGAAGTGGCTGAGGC
>JAEUSE010000083.1 GCA_016788805.1 Candidatus Doudnabacteria bacterium | reverse complement strand
AAGACGCTGAAGGGTTTACGAACGGCGTAAAATCGTTTGCGTCGGTAATCTTTCGTACGTAGCCAATTTGGGGGATTTGCGTGGAGTAGTCTATGGCAATGAACGCGTAGTTTTTATCATCTTTCAGTTTAATGTTGTACTTTGGGTTGTGTTTTTTGATGAGCGTGTTTTCCAAAAACAACGCTTCTAGCTCGCTTCGGGCGACTATATAGTCTATGTCACTGGCATCTTCTATTAAAAAAGGCAGTTGCGGCCGCTTATCTTGCCCAAAGTACTGGCTAACTCGTTTCCGCAAGTCTTTGGCTTTGCCCACGTACAAAACCAGCCCGGTAGCGTCTTTAAATAGATAGCACCCCGGTTGGTGAGGAAAAAGGGTAACCCTTTTTTGCAAAGGGTTACCCTTTTGCTCGGTTTGTTGCGTGTTTTTAGACATTTGTGCCATAATTATAGCAAACAAAAACCACCACCGCGGTGGTTTTGTCTATTGCTTTTTCAAGCCTATAAGGAGGGCCTATAGATAGCAAAGAACTTTCATAGCCTTTCTTGTATGCACGAGAAAATACCGTCGGTCATGGATTTGGCCGATTTTGCGGACAGGGTATGAAGATATTGGTTGTGGCTTTGGTGCTGTTATTGGGGTTGCTCGCTTTTGGCCTTTCAGGGTCAAAGCAGACCAACACCCCCATCGCCCCTGCGACGCAGGGGAGGTAACTTTCAAGTTCGGCGTATCGTCAGGGCTAGTCGCGCGACTAGTCAAACCACAACTGTCCATATTCAAAGCAAATTCCATAGCGGATTTGTTTGACTGCTCCAAGTGAGTGGTAAGAGTGGAATGCAAAAACTTCTCGGCGCAGCCGAGACTGGAGGATTAATGTTTGTTCAGTGTGCAACTATTGGGTTGGTTGTTTGTGCAGCCCTTTTCATGCTTTTGATTGTGTCTGAACTTCCATCCGGTGAGGCGCTCGGCCTTGCCTTGTTTGGCGGAGTTTTGGCAGGATTGGTTAGCGCCACGCCCCTCGCGGCAGTCATGCTATTTCCATTTCATCACCCCACTGGAGGAGGGATGGTTTATGGCATGATAATGGCCGCCATTGCCGGTTGGCGCCGCGGTTACCAGCACATTGGCATGGTAATTGTGGGAACGGTGTCCGGGTTAGCAATTTTCCTCCTCTTAGACAAGGGTGGGGGATTGCTATTGCCGGTGATGTCGCCATAAAAAAACGTTCGGCGTTTATGCCGGGGCTGGTTACTCGACCAGTCAGACAACAATGTTTGCAACCAGGGAGGCAGTGTGAAAGGTTGGCGGTTCGGTTTTCGGATGCGTCGAGGGTTGCCGGAGGCAAGCGTACCAGCAATGGTCGTAGTTCTGACCATTACCTTGGTTGCTGTGATTGTGTTTTTTATTTGCGTGGTGAGGAGTACATCATAGTAAATAGCTTCTGCCGCTTTGCGCAAAGCCGGTTTGTGGGGGTGGAGTGTGTGTTGCTCCGCCCTTCCTTTATTTCTCGGTCGGTCCCGTGCGGCCGACTAAACTGTTCACAAATATTTCGGACCAACAGGAGGTTGTAATGAGCCAAAGAAGAATTCCACTATCCGCCCTCCAAGAACGCGAGCGGCTAGAGCGGGGGTCTACCTTGAAGGAGCTTGCCCGAGTCCTTCTATGGTTGCTGACCCTCGTGGGGGTTGCGACTGCGGCGTACTGGGCCTGTCGGTTTCTCAGTGCGACGGGATGGTTTTACACGGGGGTGGTAAAATGAACGACTATTATCCTCGTGTAAAAGCTAAGGTCCTATGCCTCGTGGGTATGTGCCCGCACGAGCAAACGGCGGAAGTCTACGCCGTGGCGCCGCGGGACGAAGCTGCGGGCGTGGCTTTACGCCTGGTGCGGATCTTACCTCATACCGCAGATGGCAAACAATGTCCGGGAGGACAGGTGAAGTTTAACTTGCTGGATGTACTCCGGCACTTTTCCTAGAAGATAGCTGTTTTGGTACGGCTATCTTCTTTGCGTTTATGCCTATTTATAAGTCTTTTGGAGCGACTCTTGAACGTTTGTCGTTTTTGTGCTAAGGTGTACGTTAGTATAATTAGTAGAAACAAGCACCAAGCAACAAGAGACAGGTAGTAGAAGTCTTGTCGCTGGTCTCTTGTCACTTGTCGCTCCCTATGGCTAAAGAAACAAAAGACGCTTCAAAATACATTTCCATTCGCGGCGCGCGGCAGCATAACCTGAAGGGGATAGATATAGACATTCCGCGCAACAAACTCGTGGTCATTACCGGTTTATCCGGTTCGGGCAAGTCTTCTTTGGCGTTTGATACTATTTATGCCGAGGGCCAACGTAGGTATGTAGAGTCTCTTTCTGCCTATGCTCGTCAGTTTATTGGGCTTATGGACAAGCCGGATGTAGATAAAATCGAAGGCTTGTCTCCGGCTATTTCTATAGACCAAAAAAGTGCCAGTCACAACCCCCGTTCCACGGTGGGTACGGTGACGGAAATTTATGACTACATGCGTTTGTTGTGGGCGCGCGTGGGGCAGCCGCATTGTCCGGTATGCGGTAAGAAAATTACCGGCCAGACTATTGCGTCTATGGCGGATCAATTGGTCGGCCTCCCTGAAGGGACCAGGCTGATGTTATTGGCTCCGTTTATCCGCGACCAGAAGGGTGAACATAAGTTAGTTTTTGAAAACATTCGCAAAGCCGGTTTTGCCCGGGTGCGGGTAGACGGCGCAGTCATGGAGTTAGACGAAGCATTGACGCTTAATTTAGATAAACAGAAAAAACATAGCATTGAAGTTATAGTAGACCGGGTTACCGTAAGTCAGGACGCCCGTGGGCGCATCTCTGAGAGCTTAGAGAAAGCGGCGGATATGGGTGACGGGTTAGTCATTGTGCTGACGCTGGATACCCCCTCTTCCCCCCCTCAAGAGGGGGGGTTAGGGAGGGTAGTCGGGGAGAGTGTGCTCTCGCAGAATTTTGCCTGTCCGGAAGGTCATGTACAAATGACCGAGCTTGACCCCCGGAATTTTTCTTTTAATAGCCCGCACGGTGCGTGTCCTGACTGTAAGGGTTTGGGAAACAAACTAATTGTAGAAACCGACCTGGTCATTCCAAATCAAAAGTTAACTTTGGCAGAAGGAGCTATACGCCCGTGGAGTAAAACAGTGGGCCGCCAGGGGTGGTACCTGCGCGTGTTAACGGCGCTTTCTAAAGAATATGGTTTTTCTATAGATACCCCGGTTAAAGACTTGCCGAAAAAGTATTTAGATATCGTACTTTACGGCACCGGGGAGAAAAAAATTAAAATGCCTATGGATTACGGCTTGAATAGCTACGAGGCCGTATTTGAAGGTGTGGTGCCAAACTTAGAGCGTCGGTTTCGGGAAACCGACTCCGACTTTATGCGCGGCGCACTAGAGCAGTACATGCGGGTGCGCACCTGTCCTACCTGTGGTGGCAAGCGCCTGAAGCCGGAAGTGTTGGCCGTGACCGTTGGTGGCAAGGGCATTGTAGAGGTTTCCGCCGGGAGTATTGAGAGTGCGCACGTGTTTTTTGAAGCCTTGCCTAAGCAGTTAAACGCCAAAGACCTGGCGATTGCCAAGCTGGTACTAAAGGAAATCTCCGCTCGTTTGTCTTTCTTGTTGAACGTGGGTTTGTCGTATTTAACTTTGGACCGGACCGCGGACACGTTGTCCGGCGGGGAGGCGCAGCGTATTCGGTTAGCCACGCAAATTGGCTCCGGCCTTACCGGGGTGTTGTATATTTTGGATGAACCGTCGATTGGGTTGCACCAGCGGGACAACGGGCGCTTGCTTGCCACGCTCAAAAACTTACGCGACTTAGGTAACACCGTTATAGTAGTAGAGCACGACGAGGAAACCATGCGGGAGGCGGATTGGCTGATAGACATTGGCCCGGGTGCGGGCAAGCACGGCGGCGTGTTGGTGGCCGAGGGTACGCCTAAAGAGGTAGAAAAGAACCCGAAGTCTATTACCGGTCACTACTTATCCGGTACGGAAGAAATAGCCGTGCCAAAACGCCGCCGGGCGGGTAACGGTCGTAAACTTTCTGTGGTCGGCGCCTCCGAGTTCAATTTGCGAGACGTAAACATAGACATCCCATTGGGTAAGTTCGTTTGTATTACGGGCGTATCCGGTAGCGGTAAGTCCACTTTGTTGAACGATATTTTAGCCAACTACTTGGGTAATTATTTTTACAACAGTTTAGCCGAGCCGGGCAAGCACAAAAAAATACTCGGGGTGGATAATATAGACAAGTTCATCAACATAGACCAAAGCCCTATTGGGCGTACGCCGCGGAGCAACCCCGCCACTTATACAGGATTATTTACTCCCATACGGGATTTATTTGCTGATACCAGAGAGGCGAAGATGAAGGGGTATAGTGCCGGACGGTTTAGCTTTAACGTAAAAGGCGGACGGTGTGAAAAGTGTAGCGGCGATGGGGTTATCAAAGTAGAAATGAATTTTTTGCCCGATGTGTACATTACCTGCGAAGAGTGTAAGGGTAAGCGGTACAATCGCGAGGCGTTAGAGATTCACTATAAAGAGAAAACTATTTCCGATGTGTTAGAAATGACCGTGGACGAAGGTGCTGCGTTCTTTACGCATATCCCGTCAATTAAGAAAAAACTCGACACGTTATCCGAGGTAGGGTTGGGCTATATGCATCTTGGTCAAAACGCAACTACGCTTTCTGGAGGAGAAGCACAGCGTATAAAACTTGCGACTGAACTTTCTCGTGCCAGCACTGGTCGTACCTTGTACATACTTGATGAACCAACAACAGGTTTGCACTTTGCCGATGTAAAGCGACTTATTCACGTGCTTAACAAGTTAGTGGAAAAAGGAAACTCCGTAGTAGTTATTGAACACAACTTGGACATGATTAAAACCGCGGACTGGCTCATTGACCTGGGCCCCGAAGGGGGAGACAAGGGTGGGCAAATTGTTGCAGTCGGAACTCCGGAAGACGTGGCTAAAGTAAAAGGCAGCTACACAGGGCAGTACCTCAAAAAGATTTTATAATATATAAAAGACCTTGGTGCGCCGAGGTCTTTTATATTTACTACTTTTTATAATTTAGCCAAATGAGGCTCACTATTTTAGTGAGATT
>JAEUSE010000082.1 GCA_016788805.1 Candidatus Doudnabacteria bacterium | reverse complement strand
AGCGGTAGTGTGGAGTTAAACGGTGGGTATATAGTCACATGAGGCGGTAGGTGGTACGGCCCCGTTTTGTGGTATTGTGTTTGCGCTGCTTTAATTCTTTTTTGGATACCGGCAGGGGGGGTAATGGCAATTAAATATGTTTCCTTCATACAGAATATATATGGATAGTATATCACTTTACTGTGAACAACCGAGCCGGGAAATGTGGGGACATGATTACTGTAAAGTCAGATTGCAAAATAAGGTATTCAAAAGCGTAGTGTTTGAGTAGTGTTTCCGGTGGGACAAAAAAGAGGCAGGTAGAGAGCGCGTCGGCCAGTAGGGTAGTGTCGGCTACGGCCCAGAGCGCTGCTATATGGGTGGGTGAGGTGAGGGAGCGTGGGTCGAGTATGTGGTGGAAGTTACCCCATTGCCGTCGGTTGCCGGCCGAACCGCAGAGGCTTTGGTTTTGTAGGTCGACAATCCCGATTACTTGGGTGGTATCGGCCGGATTTTCCAAGCCGACTCGCAGAGGCATGTGTGCGGTCGTGCGGTGCCGCATGTCTCCGCCTGCGTCAACGGTATAGTTCCGAATGCCGGCATGTTCCAGGAGTTCACCCACAATGTCGATTAAATATCCTTTACCTGCCGCGCCCACGTCTAACAGTACCGGTAGTTGAGTAATGAGTGTTGGGTAGTTATAAATGAGTGCTTCGTCCCAGGGGGGTGGCGGACTCAGTTTTTTTTCTTTTAGCGAGTAGTGTGCGTCGTAGCCGGCGTCGCTGAGTGCTTGCCCAATAAGCGGGGTAAATCTACCATCCGTCATTCGGTATAGCTTATGGTATAAACTCAGCATGGGTTCGGCGTCGTCCGGAAGCTGGTAACTGCCGGGCGCACGAGCGATTGTACTTACCAACGAGTCGGCGCGGAAGCGAGAGTAGTGGGCGTCAAAAAGAGCAATCCTCTTTATGATTTGCTCATACAATTCACCGGATTGCTCTTTGGTTATGGCGTCTTTTATATCTATCTGCCAGTGGGTGCCAATGGCTTCAAATGTGTACTGTGTCGACATTGTTTACTAACAACTAGGTACTGAGCACTAAGCACTAATTGCCGCCTGAGTTTTAATTTGCTCTACCGCGTCGTTAAAGCCCTTAGGGGTAAGCGAAGACCCGGATACTTTATCGAGCGTGACTTCGTTAATATTTTTCCCGACAATCATGCCTTTAAAGTTTTGGCTGAACGCCTGCTGCATTTTTTTGGATATTGGTTGTTCAGCTTGGGGTTGAGCGGTTGCGTCGGTAACCACGCCGCCTTTTAGGGTAAGCGAAATAACAATAGTCTCCGGTCCCCCGGGAGAAGTATACGCACCGGTTGCGGTGTATGTCCCGTCTTTGTACGTGCGGGTCGTAGTTGTTTGTTCGTTGGTAGTCGGAGTAATGGTTTCGGGAGTTGTGGCGATGTCGTCTTCTTTGCCGGAAAACTTTACGACTGCGAGTATAATGAGTAGCACAACAATACCTGTCGCAACGGCAAGGCCTATTCTGCTATTTTTGGGGGTGGGTGATGTTTGTTCGGACATAGTTCATATTTACTTATGTTTTTTTACTTTACCATATTTATTACAATAAAAAAAGAAAGATATTTCAATTGTTAAACCATTTCACCGGTTTTAATTTTTTCAATAAGCGGGCCGGTAGTACAGCGGAACAAGAAGCCGTTTCCCATGTCTATATCTTGGGTAGAATGGTGCACGCGAGCGTGAGGTATGAGTGTTTCTGTGGTGGCAAATAGCTGTAGAAAGTCTTCATAGGTTTTGGCTAAGGGGTAGGCTTCTATGTGTTCAAACTTGTTGGTTTGAGAGTGGTCCGGCTTTTGGTCGGACAATTCCAAGAGGGCGATTGGCCCAAGGCCGGTCGGTATGCTTCGGCGGAGCTTTATGAGCGCAATGCGCCGGTTGGAAATTATAGATTGGTATATGTACTCACTGTCATACTCAAACAGTGCCCGTATGTGTTCAAAGGTCTCCGCGCTGTCGCATTTATAATTGATGTGGTCTACCGCCGCTTGGCCCATAAGCGCGTGTTTAGTAATAAAAGTATTAAAGAGTGTTATATAAGGCTGGGACTCTGTGTAGAAGTCCGCTACGGTACGTATACCGGGTGTGATGTTCATGTGTGTAAAAATTTTATTAATGCGGTTAAGGCGTCGGGCGCCTCCAGGATGCGCGTGTGGCCTACAACGGGAACCTTTTGGTTGGTTGCACCGGGTAGGAGCGCGTACGCGTTGGGGACGACATGATTGTCCACCTGCGCGGACAGGTTGAGTATTTTGTCGGTATGGGCTGTGTTGTTGAGCGCTTTTTGTATAACGGGCGAGTTGGGTATGAGCTCTTTAAGGTTACATATGTAGAGGTAACCAACTAAGGTGCCTTGGTAGGGGGTACTGAGTGAGATAATTTTTTGGACGTGCTCGGGGTGCGCGTCCGCGTACAGCTTGGCCGCAATGCCCCCACGGCTGTGTGCAAGTAGTATTACCTGCGGTAGCGCGTTTTGTGTTATGTATGAGTGCAGCGCGTCTACGCATTCCACAATCGGTTGAGTGTTGTAATTGAGTTTAGGTACAACGTGAACTCGGTATCCGCGAGCATTGAGTTGTCCGGCAAGTACGGCTAAAAAAGTCCAGGGTTCGCCGAAGCCGGGGATAAGCACTACGTTACCGGCCTTTCCTGTGTTCCACCGTGCCGGTGGGTGCTGCCAGAGTGCTCGAAGTTGCAAGCGCAGTATAAGCAGGTATTCCAGCAGAAGGTAGTACAATGTTTTCATACTAGCTCTAGTATATCAAATAAAAAACACCATGGCCCCGTAGTTAGTCATGGTGTACCCTTTCCCAAGGGGAGGCTTTGGGCCGCAACGGCACCAAGGACTCCCCTTGGTTACGCTAATGACAGCATAAAAAGAGATTGGGTTATATGTCCGTAATATACTTGGGAACGATATGCAAAGTTTTATATTTTTCCTGAAGCGCATGGGGGAGTTTATAAAAATTTGTAACGAGTCCACGGCAAGCTTTGTGCCCACAGTTGCAGCGCATGGTCCATATGTCGTCGCCCGCGGTAATGGTGGAGTAGTCTATTAATACCTCTGCGTCCGCGGGGATGTTTGTGATGGCATATACGAACAGTTTGCTACCTTTTTTAATCACCCGCGCGTTCGGTTCGCAAGAGTGGTTGAGGTACACACCAATGTGTCCTTCGGGGCTGAGATAATAGTTTTCAGACACACGAAAGCAGTTATCCAAAAAAGTTCCGCCTCGCCTGAGTAGGGTGGTGTAGTGTTTGCGGGTGCCGTTGATGCGAAATATAGTTTTTCCGATGCCAAAAGCGACCTTGGTAAATATACCAAGACCGTTTCGGGTTTTTTTCACCGCGAGGTTTTTGTATGGCGTATCGCGCATGGGTTAGTTTACAAGACCTGAAACGCGGCGAGGACTTCGGGAAACTGGGTACACCCGGCGTCGGTGTTTAAGTGTCCGCCTTTATGAATAACTGTCGGCGCGACATCAAGTTTTACGGCGAGGTCAGCCAAAACCTCTTGGGGTACATATGGGTCGTTGTCGCCGTAAAAAACAAAAGCCTTTCCCACTTTTTGTCTGATTGTGGTAAAGTCAATTTCGCGTTCACGCATAAAGTAGCTATTTAGCTCCGCGCCATAGTCACGGCCGAACCCGGCAACAGAAATCAAACCGCGTACATCGGTAGGGGAGTGTTCTATAAAATCTAACGCCGTAACTACCCCCAAAGAATGGCCAACCAACACCAATTCATTAGTGGGAACATTCTTTACTATAGTTTGTACAGTAGAGAGCCAGGTGGCGCGGCTGGGGTGTTCGGCTGCCGGTAGGTTAGGCATGAGTACGGTGTGGCCTTGCGTAGTAAGCTCGTCGTGTAGCCACTGTTCCCAATGCGCCCCCGCGTGGCTGCCAATGGCGTGGAGTATTAGTATGGTCATGGTTGGGATTCTAATAGCTTGAATATGTCTTGTAACGTTTCGAAGTTATAATCCGCCTCGGGTGCTTGTGAATATATGAGTCCTGTAGTTAGGCCGACTTGTTTTGCTGGTAAGATGTCTTTGCCCACCTGGTCCCCCACATATAATATTTTATGGGGTTGTAAGTTGGATAATTCAACAATCTTATAAAACCCTTCCAGAGCCGGTTTGGGTTTAGACTTAAGTATGTGGGTAAACCAATTTGGTTCAAAACCAAGGGCGGGGAGTACAGAGTCGAGTTGTATATTAGAGAAGATAGAGACTGGTACCCGTTCTCGCAGTTGTTGCACGTATTGTGCGGCATTTGGTTCAACCAGCGTATACAGTATGTTGGGGTCGAGTGTGTTAAGCTGATTAGTCCAGAAATTTGCCGGTGCACCTAAAAATTGAAATACCGCCGCGTTGCTTATCTGCGCAGTATACAGTACGTCGTATTCAGCTTTGAGCTCAGGTGTGAGTGGTTGGCCTGTCAGTTCGGCATATGCTTTGTATTTGAGTTGGTTGTGGAGTTCTTTATTGATGCTCGCGAGTGTGTCGCTAAAATCCAGCCAAACATGCTTAATACTCATGGATGTAGGGTTATTTCTTCCCCCACTGCCAGTGAGGTTTTTCTCCGGTTCTGTAGCAAATAATTATAACTAGTGCTATTAGTACTATAGCTCTCACAAAAAACCCCGCTAACATGCGTGGAGTTGGCTCCGGTGCCGCGGTAAGCGCTAAGGTATTTACCAAGAGAAAGCATATAAACACGGCTAGGACTACCCAACCCTGCCAACTAGCCGGGTACCAGCCCCAGCCGTAGGTTTTATTTTTAAACCAGAGTTTTTTCATATACATATTATATATGTTGTACCGTAAATTCGCCTTCCGCAAGTTTGAGTATGGGCAGGTCTTCTTTGTAGCTTTGTAGTTCTTGGTAGGCGTGTGACCAATTTACAAGGGGAAAGTTTTCGCGTGCTTCCCAGTGAGGGATAAACTTTCCTTGAATAATTCCCAGGCCCGCCTCCACTTGTCTGTGAACTACATGGTAGTAGTAAGAGAATAGAGCTTCCGCCCCGGCGGAAGTACCAACTATTGTTTTGCCGGCGAGGGAAGCGGTCCAATCGGGGGTGTTTTTTACCGTTTCAATAAACAGGCCGGCTTCTCCGCCTTTTATGTATACAACATG
>JAEUSE010000081.1 GCA_016788805.1 Candidatus Doudnabacteria bacterium | reverse complement strand
TGAAGGTCCTTGCCCATGGCCAAACCGGTTGTTTGACGCTGGACAAGGTAGCCTATATAATCCACTAAGAGTGGCCAATAGCACCATATGGCACATGTGGGCGCCACGGATAATTCATTGTTACTATGTACCAAGAAATATTAGAGGGGTTGGGGTTATCCCCGAACGAAGGGAAAATTTACGAAGCGTTGGTTGAATCAGGGGAGTCTTCCATAAGCGCAGTGGCCTTGAGCGCAAATATTCATCGCCGCAATGCTTATGACGCCATGCATCGGCTTATAGAAAAAGGGTTAGTGTTTCAAATTTTTTCACCTACGGAAAATAAATATAACGCGGTAGATCCTGACAAGCTGGTTGAACTGCTTGGGGAAAAACAACGCCAACTCGAAAAAGCCTTGCCGGATCTTAAACGCAAATTTCATAGACGAGTTGCGCCGGATGAGGCCTACATATATAGAGGGCTGGAAGGGCAAAAAAATATTTTCCGCGATATGCTCAGGGTAGGTGCGGACAGTTTTTTTATCGGCGCGAAAGGCGGGTGGTATGAACCAAAAATTACGTCGGCGCGACAAGCTTTCTTTAAAGAAGCGAACAGGAAGGGGATAAAGTTTATCCAGCTGTTTGACTACAATGTGGTGCGGCAGATGCCCGATTTCCCAAAACACTTTGAAGGGAAGTTGGAGTATCGGGTTTTGCCAAAGGAATATTCAACCAATTCCGCCATCCATATTTTTGGAGATTACGTTATAACTTACACCGGCTTACCTGTGGGTTTGGTTCCGGAGAGTACGGTGTTTTTTGTGTTGCACAGCAAAGACTTAGCAGAGAGCTATCGAACCTGGTTTTGGTATATGTGGGAACAGTCCCGCTCCGGCGGTTCAGCCCGAGTTACTCGCTCGAAGTAGCGGCCTAGTCGGTTGGGCGTACTTTTGTTACAATGGGTGAGTTCTGTTGACGGGACGGAGTATGCCGGTCGTACGCACGATTCGGGTTCGTGTAGACCGGGTTCAATTCCCGGCGTCCCGACCACAATAAAAAATCTCCCAAGTGGGAGATTTTTTATTTTATAAAGTAGAGTGTTGTTGTCTGCGTCAGCACTTTTATTTTTACGGATGTCTCGTGTACAATAGGGGCATGGAACTGAATATGTATTTTGACAGAGGGGTAGCCACGGAACCGAGGTTTAGTTTACGACGGTGGTTTGAGAGTTTTGTGGAATCGATTAACACCGGCAATTTGGAGTTTTGGCAAAGCAGTTTGGATAATAGTTTAACGGTAGTTGACTTGACCGAGGACGAGCTAACCAAACAAACTCTTATTACGTATTTACTACACCCGGTTAAACGGGTTGCTTTTAACGAGCTAGAGGTTGAAGTCGAAGATGGAGTCTATCGTATGAAAGGTGAGCTGGAGACTTTTCAGGAAGGACTTATGGTTTTTGAGGGGCAGTTCGAAATGCATCTCACGCAGGTTAGCTCAGCCCACTTTTTAATTTTGGGTATGACCTGTTACCCGCGTATGCGTGTAACGCTAAAATAATTTTTTGATATGTTATCAGTGCGGCGTGAGAAACAAATTCTTTCCGCTTCCCACACGTACGTATTAGGTTGCGACGAGGTGGGGAGGGGGAGTATGGCCGGTCCGGTAGTTGCTGGTGTGGTCGCGTTTGATAAAAATTTTTTCATTCGTCTTCCGGGTTGGGCGAAGAAGGTGAATGATAGTAAGCAATTATCTCCGGTTATGAGAGCTGAACTCCAGTTCCATATTAAACAGTCAGCGGCATCGTGGAGTGTTGGTGTGGTGAGTCCAAAAGTAATTGATCGTATAAATATTTTAGCGGCAACAAAACGCGCAGCTGACCATGCGCTTCGGAAGATTCACATGCAACTGAGTGTAGATACTAAAAAAACTTTTTTGTTGTTAGACGGAAACTTTTTGCTACCTAACTACACCGGTCGGCAAGAGGCTGTCGTGCATGGGGATGCGTTAGTGTTCTGTATCGCAGCGGCATCTATAGTTGCAAAAGTATATCGTGATGAGCTTATGGTTAAACTCGACAAAAAGTTTCCTGGCTATGAGTTTAAAGCGCACAAGGGGTATGGAACCAAGCTGCATAAAGTAGCACTTAAGCGTTTAGGGCTATCGAGCATTCATCGAAAAACGTTTTGTTAAACATTGACGCAAGGGTTTAAAAATGGGTATAGTACTAACGTTGCACGCTTGAGTTTATTGAGGTTTTATAAGTGTTTCACTGAACGTTGCCTTACAGCGCAATATATTATAAAACCAAAGAACGCGGCGGTTGTTTTATGAGGAGAGGTGCCAGAGTGGTCGAATGGGACGGTCTCGAAAACCGTTGTGCTCGCAAGGGTACCGAGGGTTCGAATCCCTCCCTCTCCGCCAGTATTCATTAGTTCAGCCGATAGAATAATTAGTATATGGTTAAGATTACATACTTTGTCCACGGTACAACTAAGGATAACGAAAAAGAAATCTCCTCGGGCTGGTTCGATGCTGAACTTTCTGAGTTAGGAAAACAGCAGTCGATTGAGTTAAAAAAGTTATTAGACGGTAAACGGTTTGATATAGTCTTTTGTTCAGACCTTACACGTGCGGTGGACTCGGCTCATATAACTTTTGATGGAATATTTCCGATTGTGGAAGATGCACGTTTACGAGAGTGCAACTATGGAATATATAATGCTCAGGCTTCGTCTATTGTCGAGCCGATGCAAGAGCAAAGTATTACTACTCCATTTCCCGAAGGCGAAAGCTATGAAGACGTAAAAAAGAGAATGGGCGACTTTCTAAAATACTTGAAACAAAATTATGATGGTAAGCATGTGGCAATTGTCGCTCATAAAGCTCCTCAGCTTGCGTTAGATGTATTGCTAAAAAATAAAACATGGGAAGAAGCATTCACAGAAGACTGGAGAAAAAGAAAAGCTTGGCAACCTGGGTGGGAGTATGAATTAAATTAATTTTTTTATGAGCAACAAATCACAGCTGAACAATTTATCAAAGAGAGAAATTTTAGAAAGCTTGCTTGCGCGGCAGCAGCAAGATAGCAGCACCGTGAATCGCTTGGTGCTTGCGTTAGCGCTCGCTGCCGGTGTTAGTGCAGAAGCGCTCGCGGAAAAATTTGCAGACGGGACGGTTTCGGGAGAGTTTGCTGCGCGGTTTAATAAAGCGCTTGATGCTGAATTTGCAAAACGACAACAAGCCGATGTGTCTGCTGATGAGGCAGGTGAAGCACCTGCTCAAGAAAGCTAAAGACTCAATCGTAACAAGGCTTCATCGCGTACGTGATGAAGCCTTTCAATAAAATATTTCTGAACATATTTTCTCTACCATGAACTCACTTGAAAATAAAAAAATTCTTGTTTTGTATACCGCGCATACTTTAGGACATCAACGCATCGCAGAGAACATAGGATACTGGTTAACACAAAGTCATGCGCAGGTTGAGTTGCGCGAAGTGCTCAAGTCTAATCCAAGTCCGGCGGTACATTATTTTTTAAAAGTGCATGTATGGGTCAATACTCACGCGCCTTGGTTCTGGAAGTTTTTATACCTGTGGGGTTTTTGGGTAACTATGATGCCGTTACGTTTACCAGTCGCCTGGTTCCAGAGAGTCGAGATTGAAAAATGCATTGCAGACTTTTCACCCGATGTGGTTATCACCACTCAAACCTCGCCTTCTGCCGTGGTTAGCATGCTCAAGCGTGCCAATATATACACCGGGCTCTGGGGCATTGCGTTTAGCGACTATCATTTTCATCGCGGGTGGGTGTATCCCCGCACGGATTTTTATTTGACCAACATTGAGTCGCAAGTGGAGCAACTAAAACGTTTAGGTGTGCAACCCCAAAATATATTCCGGGTAGGCTTTGCGCTACCACCGGTCGTTGTGCCTGCTGCGGTTCAGGTGAAAGAGCGATTAGGTATTCCGCTGTCCGCCAAAGTGCTATTGGTGGGCAGCGGGAGTTTGGGAGTTCGTTTGCCGACCGGTTTACTGGCAGTGTGCGATCAGGTCGTGGCAACGCTTCGGGCGAAGGAGATTGAGTGTCGAGTTGTAGTTGCGTGCGGTCGAAGTGCCGAGGTGTTGGAAGAATTACGAGATGCTCAGAAGCAACGGGCCTGGCTTGTGCCGCTTTCATTTTATAGCCCTATGGTTGAACTGTACGCGGCGGCTGATCTATTTATGACTAAGCCTGGAGGGCTGAGTGTGGCAGAAGCCGGGCAAATCGGTTTGCCTATGGTCGTAACCCACACCTTGCCCGGCCAGGAAGATTTAAACTTACTTTATTTGGAAGGTCGTGGTTATGTAACTTCACTCGTTCACGTTCCACAGGGACAGTGGGCGTCCCGGATTGCCGAGTTAGTCTTAGGTGGTCAATCCCTCCAACCCGACCCGCAGGAATTTAGAGACGTTTTAGCACCGCAGAGCCTAAATACTCTTGGACAGTTTGTTGCCGGTTGTTTCATAAAAATTAGTCATGGTTAAGCTATATTGTGGAGTTTGACGGCTTTCTGTTCATGGGCTAAGATGAAAATAACAGATTTAACTAGCGACGTGTGTATGCCTAAGAAAGACAGATCATTTTTTGGAAAAATAATGGGTGGAAACCTGGTTGACGATGGGGCGAATCAACCCGTCGCATCCGCTGCTGACGAGGAGATGGAAGAACTCGCTGATTCTGAGTTGCTTTTGGAAGATGAAGAGACCGCAGTGGAGGAAGAAGTCGTTGTGCAGGCCGCACCGGCTGCGCCAACTGAGTCTGTCGCCGTACAGGAACAAAACCATGAAGAGTGGCTTTCCGATTACGAGGGCCAGCTTAATATAGATATGTATCAAACTAAAGATAATGTCATTATTAAGTCCACAATTGCCGGAGTAAGGCCCGAAGATATGGATATTACCGTGGCGAACGACATGGTGACCATTAAAGGAGCTCGAAAGCGGGAAGAAACCGTGTCAGAAGACGACTATTTTTATCAAGAGTGCTACTGGGGCAACTTTAGCCGGAGCGTGATAGTCCCTGTAGATATTGACAGCGAGCACATTGAGGCGGACTTAAAAGACGGAATTCTCACGGTCGTGGTGCCAAAGGCTGCCAAGGCAAAGACCAAGAAAATCAAAGTAAAAGGCATGTAAGGGTGTTTGTGATATGCATCCCGGCTCAAAGCCGGGATGCTTTTTTTAGGCTTTCCGCCATGCTACAATCTAGAGTAGTCTCCT
>JAEUSE010000080.1 GCA_016788805.1 Candidatus Doudnabacteria bacterium | reverse complement strand
AAACATACGAATATGTAGTCATGTACGCAAAGTAATGCGAACATCCTTGACTGCATGCTTGTACACTCAATACCCCTCCCTCAGGCCTCCGCTTGAGGGAAAACACAAGCAGAAAGTTACCCTCTATGACCTTCGCAACCAACAACCGGGCCAAGTACGATTACGACATCAAACAAACCTTTGATGCGGGTTTGGTATTGGAAGGACGAGAAGCAAAAGCAGTTAAGCAGAGCAACGTCTCGCTTACCGGTAGCTACGTCACAGTTCATGCCAATGGTGCCCACCTCATCAATTGCCACATTGGCCCCTACAAGTACGCGCCCAACTCGGACTACGACCCAACCCACTCCCGAAAATTGTTACTCAAAAAACAAGAAATCAACTCCCTGCTGGGCAAAGAGAAAGGCTTGGTTATTATCCCGCTCGAAATATATAACGGCCGCCGGGGACTTATCAAACTCAAAATCGGCCTGGGGAAAGCACGAAAGAAAATTGATAAACGTGAATACATAAAAAAACGCGACACCGAACGCGAAATCCGCTCCTCCCTCAGTTAAAAAACAAAACCAATTACCTACTTTGCACGGCCGTGCAAAGTATGTAACGGGCACAAATCATTCATGCACAAAGACAAAGAACAGCTTACAACCGGCAGCAAAGCACTATTGTTTCTCCTCGAGGCTGGCCACATACTCAAACAGGTCGGCGACCTGGGCAAGATGCAACGTGCCCTATATCCCGAATACGCACAATACCGAGCCCAACAAAATTTCAACCAACTATTACGGAGACTAATCGCTAAAGGCTGGATTAAAACCGAATGCAAGCTCGCTCAGCAAGTTATTAAACTTACCAAAAAGGGCCAATTAGAGGCACTTCTGCAAAAAAGCTTTACTACCACACAACGCTTTACTTCTGCCGGTCATTGGACCCTAGCGACTTTTGATATCCCCGAAGCCGCCCGAAACATACGAACAAAACTACGGAAACTACTAAAAACATACGGCTTTTACCCCATACAGGCCAGCGTATATATTAACCCGCGGCCGGTAACACCTGAGGGTATTCAATATTTAAAAGAAACCAAGCTTATCAAATACATACGCTTTTTTACTGTAATCCAAGCCGCCGGCAACGAGGACTTGGAACGATTATTAAAATTACCTGTTTTGCACGGCCGTGCAAAACAGGTAGGTGCTACGTATAGATAATGTATGAAGCTAAATCGAGATGCGGTATATATCACAGTTATAATTCTGCTCATTGCGTTTGCGGGGCAAATATATTATTCTTACCGCTTTATCCCCCACACAGAACGGGCGGCACAGGTATACTACAACCGGGATATTGAAGCTAATCAAAAAATCATCGAAGCTATCCAACATGCTGATACATTTGTCTATTTCGCGATATATACGTTTACGCGCAACGACATCAAAGACGCCTTACTTGGCGCGAAACACCGCGGACTCGATGTACGAGGCGTTACCGATAAAGACCAAGTCGCAAGAATTGCACTGCAAGGAAAAATTATTAAAGAACTTCGGGAAGCGGGCATCCCAATCGGCACTCAGGACCATCTCGGCATAATGCATCTCAAAACAATGGTGACGGATACCTCATATGTATCGGGCTCTTACAACTGGACCGCGGCGGCGACTAACCTAAACGACGAAGTGATTGAAGTAGGTACGGACGAGGCCCTGCGGTCTCAATATGAAAAAGTATTAAAAAAATTACTAGCAAAATACCCCTTACCAAATAAACGCTAAAGCACACACGCCACGCATCGGCGCGGTGTGCGCAAGCTTGCTTACGTAGTTTTATGTCCATATGCCTATATGATATACTGACTTCATGAGTGACAGCTTAATAAAAGCGGATATTTTCTTTTTTGTAGCCACTATTGGGTTGGCTTTGCTCACCCTACTCCTCGTGGTTGGTCTTGTCTATATAGTCAGCATCCTACGCACTATTCGCCGCATCAGCAAAACCGCGCAAGCCGGCACCGAAACCATTGTCGCAGGCATACAAGAAGCTAAAGCCACGGTCAGCAAAGACGGTTTTGTGCCGGAGACGCTGTTCTCTATCTTCAGAAAGTTATATACTAAACAAGCTAAACGTAAAAAATAATTAAACGCGATTCGAAGCTGTCAATACACGAACCTGTAATAGCCATGAACTTCGTTCGTAGCTATTCGTGGTTTCTGATTATTCGCAGGCTCGCATCGAACTCATTCGTAACTATGAACAAGAAGCAAAAAAAGGTTGCCGTCGGTGTGGGAGTTGGTTTGACCGCACTGGCAGCCGCCGCGGCAGCAGGGACTTATTTTTTTGGCGGCACAAAGGGCGCCAAAAACCGGGCTAAAGTATCCAAATGGGCAGATGGCGCAAAAAAGGACGTAGTCAAACAACTCAAAGGTCTAGAGAAAGTTACCAAGACCTCTTACGCAGAAGCAGTTGACGCCGTGGTCGCCAAGTACAAACAGGCGAAGAAGATTGACCCGAAAGAACTTTTAGCGGTAGCGAGTGAGTTAAAAGGCCACTGGAATGCTATTGCCGCCGAAGTAGAAGCGGCCGGCAAAAAAGTTATACCGGTTGTAAAGAAGGCAGCCAAAAAAGCAGTAAAACAGGCTGTCGGACAAAGCAAGAAACCGGCAAAAAAATCAGCATCTGTCTCCAAAAGAAGACAGTAAACAATAATGCAAATACATCCCGACTCCGGTCGGGATGTGTTTGCATTTATAGAGCCTACGCGCCCACTCCCTTACCCGACTCCGAGTGAAAACTGTTTGCAACCCTCATTGTACCGATCCAACATAGCCGAACCCTTGTCAATTTTATTCCTCATGGTATACTACTAGTCTGCTCAGCCGAATTGAGACCGATTTAGTATGAATGCCCGCAGCGTTGGCTCACCAACCCCCACTCATAAAACTGCGATACCCCAATGGGAGTGTCTCACTTTAAGCAAATCTACCCGCCTAAAAACCCCGCCTAAACTCGCTACTTAACGTACCGAAATTACGCGGGATTTTATTTTGCCCTACTATAATTAGGATTTATCTAACTTTGTACATACATAATTAATAACTCAAAAATCACCTATGTCAGCTATTCTTGAGCGAGTAAAACCATACCTCCGAATAAACGTAATCCTCTTTGCCGGGCTCCTGGCCTTTTTGACGCCGCAGGTTTTTGCCAACACCCCCGAAGGTGCCGCACCACACGCAGCCGTTACATTTTTAGAAATCGCCCTCATTTTGGTGTTTGCCAAAGTATTTTCCATTGTAGAACGATGGAAACAACCGGCGGTGCTAGGCGAACTACTGGTCGGCGTAATCCTCGGCAACCTCGCCCTGGTAGGCATACATTGGTTTGACGCATACAAAGTTGATCCCAACCTAAAATTTCTCGCTGAACTCGGCGTAGCCATCTTACTCTTCCGCACCGGCTTAGAATCCAACGTATCCGAAATGCGCCGAGTAGGATTTCGGGCGTTCCTCATTGCGCTCGCGGGTGTGGTAATTACCTTTTCCTTGGGTGCCTTTGTTATCGGACCATGGCTACTTCCTTCGTTAGGCGCCGCAGCCCACTATTTCCTCGGAGCCGCCTTAACGGCCACCTCGGTCGGTATTAGCGCGCGGGTCTTTACCGACCTCGGTAAAATAAAAACACCTGAAGCCAAATTGGTAGTAGGTGCCGCGGTTATCGACGATGTCATCGGCCTGGTAGTGCTGGCGGTGGTAACCGGTCTGGTCACTACCGGCGCTATTTCTTTCGGCGTGGTAAGCCTCACTCTGGGCAAGGCTATTATTTTCCTGGTAGGCGCTATAGTTCTGGGACAAATCTTTGCCCCCAGACTCAGCAAGATTTTTTCTAGAATCCACGCAGGCGCCGGCACCAAATTTACATTGGTTATTAGCTTCTGTCTACTCTTCGGCTCGCTAGCGGAGCAATTCGGACTAGCTCCCATTATCGGCGCTTTTGCCGCGGGGCTGGTATTGGACCCGATTCACTTTACTTCTTTCAAAAACGCACGTATTGCCGAAGAGTTAAAAACCGAATTGGAAAAGGAAGAGAGCGGTCTCAAGCATAAAATTCTGCGCATAGTCCACGCTCACGAAGAACGGCATATTGACGATTTAGTTGAACCGCTCTCCCACTTCCTGGTTCCTATATTTTTCGTACTAACGGGTATGAATGTGGACGTATCAAGTCTGTTTAACCCAAAAGTATTACTCTTAGCCGGCGCGCTCACTGCTATTGCGTTCATTGGTAAATACTGCTCATCGTTCTTCGCCGGACCTGGAATTAACAAAATGGTTATCGGCTTTGGCATGATACCTCGCGGAGAAGTGCAACTCATTTTTGCCGCCATTGGAAAAGAATTGGGTGTGGTCAGCCCTGAGGTGTTTAGTGCTATTGTCATTGTGGTCATTGCCTCCACCATCTTCTCACCCATCCTACTTGGATACGCCTTGAGGGAGCCCCGCGCCGCATAACCTTTCACCACAATTTTCATCAACTTTCAAACCCATGAAAGCATATTTAATTAGCCCTTCGTATGTACGTGTCTTGGCACGCAGCATACTTTCGCCCGCCTTACAAATTCAACTCACCCTGGCAATTGGATTCTTTATTACCGGCATCGTAAGCGTATTTTATACGCTCACGCCCAATCCATACCCACGCGAAGAGTCGCTTATACCATTTGGTTTCTCTGTACTCTCAACTCTCTTATTCAGCGTTGGATACTTTATTCAACGCGTAGATCCGCCAAAGCAAAATATTTCTCTCCGCCGTGGCTCATGGATTGTGCTCATTGCCTGGCTTATTGCTATAAGCACCTCTGGACTCTACTTTGTCGCTATGCAAGTGCCTATACCAGGACACGCTGGCGAATTCGGCTTCTGGCGTATGTTCATAGACGGACTTTACGAGTCTCTCTCCGGCTTTACTACCACCGGAGCCACCATCCTTCCTTCGGTAGAGGTTTTCCCCCGCAGCATGCTGTTCTGGCGTGGACTCACTCACTGGCTCGGCGGTATGGGCATTGCCTACCTCGGCGTGACTATTTGGAAAAACTTTAAATCCTCCCGAGAGGCAGTCATAAACTCGGAAAGTGAAAGTCCGGATATAGTAACCTACGAACATAATGAGCAGGCCAGAACGTCCGGATTAGACTTTCTTAAGGCGTACGGGGTCCTGACCGCCGCGCTCATTGCCTTATTGCTCGTGTCGGGCTA
>JAEUSE010000007.1 GCA_016788805.1 Candidatus Doudnabacteria bacterium | reverse complement strand
GTTGGCGTCACGACGCCGCCACTGATCCAGAAGTCACACAGCGCGAAGTGAAGCAGTGGTTTTTCAAAATAACCGATTACGCAGACGAACTCTTGGAAGCAACCGACGCGCTCGATTGGACCGAAACAGTAAAGACTGCTCAGAAGAATTGGATTGGAAAAAGTGAAGGGGTAATGTTTACCTTTACGGTGAAAGATTTGGGATTAGAGTTACAGTCTTATGATTCTGTGCCTCAGACCTTTATGGCCCAGACATTTGCGGTTATTGCTCCTGAACATCCAATGGTAAAGGAACTAGTAGAAGGTACCGAGCATGAAAAGCCTGTTTTGGAAATGGTAGATAAAATTCGGAAACGGAAATTAAAGGATAAATTCGACGTAGAAAAAGATATAGAAGGTATATTCACCGGACGGTATTTAGCAAATCCTTTTGGGACAGGTGACCTACCCATCTGGATTGCGTCATTTGTGGTGGCAGATTACGGCGGTGGGTTTGTCACCTGTAGCGCCCATGATGAGCGCGATTTTGCCTTTGCAAAGAAATATAATATTCCACTGCGTCCCGTAATGTTTCCACAAGACCCAACCTTGGCTGCGCAGGTGCGAAATTTAGAATACTGTTATCATCACGATCCAGAGGGGGTATTAGAGCAAGCCCCGGAAGGGCTAGTCGGTAAAACATGGGGTGAGGCTCGCGAGCCTATTATTGCTCATATTGAACAAAAAGGCATGGGTGTGCGTTCGGTGCAGTATAAAATGCGCGATTGGAGTGTTTCCCGTCAGCGGTACTGGGGTGCGCCTATTCCGATTATTTATTGTAAGGAGTGTGGGCCACAGTTGGTGCCGGACGCAGACTTGCCGGTGGTGTTGCCGGAGCTAAAAGACTTTAGCCCAAGCGGTGACGGACGAAGCGCGCTTGCACGAGCAGTAGATTGGGTAAAGGTGGTCTGCCCCAAGTGTGGTAGCGAAGGGGAGCGTGAGACTGACACCTTAGACACCTATATTTGCAGTAGCTGGTATATGCTGCGCTATTTTGACCCTCGCAATGCCGAAAAACCATTTGAGCCTGACACGGTAAATAAGTGGATGCCTATAGATTTCTATAACGGTGCGGATCATGCCACTGCCCACATGCTTTACGCTCGTTTTGTAACACGGTTCTTTTATAAGAAAGGTTTGATAGAAAACCCTGAACCATTTAAAAAGTTTTTGTTCAACGGTAAGGTTACCGCGTCTGACGGGACTATGTTCAGCAAGAGCAAGGGTAATGGGGTAGATCCACTGGAAATAATTCCTGAGTATGGTGCCGATGCGTTGCGTACGTATTTAATGTTTGCCGCGCCTCTGGACATTTGGATTAAGTGGGATCCGCAAGGCGTACCGAGCGCACTACGTTTTTTGAACCGTATATGGGTACTGGTGCAGGAGTTTATCGCCGCAGCCGAATCGGTAACGGAAAACGAGACAGTACTTCGTGCCGTTCACAAGACTATTAAAAAAGTAACTACAGACCTGGAAAGTCAAAAGTATAATACCGCCATCGCAAGTATGATGGAGTTGGTAAATACGCTCAATGCGGAGAAGATGGAACGCAACTTTGTCGGCACTAATGCTTGGAGGTTTGCAATGGAGAGTCTTGTTCAGCTTATAGCGCCGTTTGCACCTCACATGGCCGACGAGTTGTGGGAAGCTTTGGGTCACACCGACAGTGCTCAGAAAGGCCATTGGCCCGCCTGGGATGAAGCTTTGATCCGCGAGAGCATGGTTACGGTCATTGTGCAGGTGAACGGAAAGATACGCGGTAAGTTGAGCGTGCCGGTCGGTAGCCCGGAAGACACGGTAACCGCAGCTGCGCTAGCAGAGGAAAAAGTAAAATTGGCAGTAGGCGGTAACCCAATTCGCAAAACTATCTTTGTGGCCGATAAACTTCTCAATTTGGTAGTATAAGTTACATGCTCACCTTTGTAGTATGTCTCTAAAAAACCGCGGCCGCGGTTTTTTTAGAGACACTGTACGGTTATTTTAAGCTAGTCCTCTTTAGCGAGTCCTTGGGTTTTGCTTGATAGTTACTCAACTTGGTAGTGTAGGTGCATTCTTTATATACGACACAGACCTGATATACTAAATGTGCATCAGGTTTTTTAGATTCTCAATTGTGTTCCGAATTTAGAATTACGAATTACGTACTGCTTGATTCTAAATTCGTTTTTCGATTCCCGTATGTTTTTAAAATTTCGCCTTCCACACTATTTTACAACCAAACTTCGTACCGAGGTTAAGGAGCTATACGTAGCCACTGCCATTGCCGACTTGGCGTTGGCCACCATGCTTATTTTTGAGCCGATTTTTTTGTATCAAAGCGTGGGCTTTAGTGTGCCGAAAATATTATTATTTTTCGCCGCGGTATACGCCTGGTACGTGGTGCTCATTCCGATTGGCGCGAAGTTTGCCGCTCGGTTTGGTTTTAAGCACTCGCTCATTGCCAGCGTGCCCTTTCAGCTGCTGTATTGGGCTTGTCTATATTTCGCGCTGGAATATCCGCAACTGGTATGGGTAGCAGCTTTTTTGTATGGCCTAGAAAAATCTTTTTACTGGCCTGCTTTTCATTCGGTAGTTGCGCAATTTGCCAATCAAGGACAGGTGGCTCGGGAGTTCAGTTTTTTAACCGCACTTATCCAACTCGCCCAAATTTTGGGCCCGGTGGCCGGGGGATTTATCGCTCAGGTGGCGGGCGGTCAAAATTTATTGATAGTGGCGGGGGCAATATATTCGTTGGCAATTATCCCACTTTTTTTCCACAAAGAAAAAGGCTCGAAGAAGCCCTATCGGTTCGCCGACACCTTGCGTTTGTATAAAGTGCATGTCTATAAAATGTTGGGGTATTGGGGGTTTGGAGAAGAGTTGTTGGCCTTGACTATTTGGCCTATTTTTATGTTTATAGCCGTACAAGGGTACGGCGCCACCGGGGGTGCGGTTACCCTAGCCGCGGCAATTTCTGCTATTATCAGTTTGTACATGGGTAAGTGGACCGATACTCACCCGAAGCGTCCCCTGATTAAGTTGGGTGGCCTCATGACCGCGGTAACTTGGCTGGTTCGACCGTGGTTTCCGAGCCCGCAGGGTGTAACGTCTGTTGACACCGGAGCTCGGGTGGCTAAAAATGTATCTTTTATTCCTATTTGTACCGTGACCTACGAACGGGCCGAGGCGAGTAGTATAGTGCCCTATGTAGTATTTTTTGAACAGAGTTTGGCAATCGGTAAACTATTAACCGCTCTGGCAGCCGCCGCCTTGTTTTACATGTTTGCCAGTTATTCCGTTTTGTTTATTCTTGGCGCCCTCGTGAGTCTCCTGTATGTGTTGTTATAATCAATGAGCATGAATCTATCCATTGCACTCTTAAAAATTAGAGGATTTCTGGACTAGGCTCTGTACCGGCTCGGTTTTTTTTGATTATTAATACCTGCATACAAGACATATGGAGCATACAACATTGCAAATTCAAGATTTAGAACTTTTTGATTTAATAGAGCGGGAAACTCGTCGCCAGCAAGACGAGATAACCTTAATTCCATCCGAAAATTACGCAAGCCCGGCCGTGCGTGAGGCCGTCGCGTCCGCATTGGCCAATAAATACGCGGAAGGGTACGCAGGGCGAAGATACTATGAGGGTAACGACATTGTGGATCAGGTAGAGCTTTTAGCTGTCAAGCGCGCGAAAGAATTATTTGGTGTGCCGTATGCGAACGTACAGCCGTACTCCGGTAGTCCGGCCAATAGCGAAATATTTTTTGCGCTGGCCGAACCGGGCAGTACTGTCATGGGTTTAGCTTTGTCCAGCGGTGGGCACTTAACACACGGGCACCCGAAAGTAACCTTTTCCGGTAAGTATTATAAGGCTGTCCAATTTGGTTTGGCCTCTGATGCGCGGATCGATTACGACCAGATGGCCAGCCTGGCCCGAGAGCATAAACCGAGCATAATTATTTTTGGCACTACCGCTTATTCGTTTACGCTTGATTGGAAACGCGCTCGGGAAATTGCCGATGAGGTGGGTGCTTACTTGGTGGCGGATATTTCACATATTATCGGATTAGTGATAACCGGAGACCATCCCTCGCCGGTGCCGTATGCGCACGTTATAATGTCCACTACGCATAAAACTTTACGCGGGCCGCGCGGGGCAATTATTTTAGTCACAGAAGAGGGCTTGCAAAAAGATGGAGATTTACCTAAAAAGATAGATGCGGCAGTTATGCCGGGTATGCAAGGTGGGCCGCATGAGAACGCCATTGCCGGTATTGCCACTTCGCTTCTTGAAGCGACAACTGATGAGTTTAAACAGTATAGTCGGCAAGTCATTTTAAACGCGAAAGCTCTTGAATCAGAACTAAGGGCCAAGGGTATAGAGTTAATCGGCGGTGGTACGGAAAATCATTTATTAGTTTTGGACTTTTCTAAGCAATCTTTGGGTAAAGGAACACTTGTGGCAGCGGCTTTGAACGCAGCCGGGATAGTGGCCAACCGCAACACGGTCCCGAGTGATACGAACCCTTTTTACCCTTCAGGCGTGCGGGTTGGTACTCCTGCGGTCACTACCCGCGGCATGAAAGAGCACGAAATGCAAAAAGTTGCCGGGTGGATTGTCGAAGTGGTGGAAATTATTAAAGACGAAAAGTTACCGGAGGCGAAAGAGCAAAAGCAGTCGTACATTGCTGAATTTCGCGCTCGCATGCAGAACGACCCTCGCATCCATATTATCCGTAACCTCGTAAAAGATCTGTGCGCGCAATACCCAACGCCATAAAATAGCTGTATATGGACATATTTCATGCATTTATATTGGGGTTGGTGCAAGGGTTGGGGGAGTTTTTACCCATATCGTCTTCGGCGCACTTAATTGTGACTCCGTGGTTGTTTGGCTGGGAAGATCACGGATTGGGCTTTGATGTGGCTTTGCACTGGGGGACGTTGTTGGCCGTGGTGATTTATTTTCGCTCAGACATAGTCTTGTTGGCGAAAGGCTTTTTCCATTCTTTGTTTAAAGCGACCCGGGATATACAGAATAATATTTACCAAAAATTGGCTTGGTTGATTATTATTGCCAGCATTCCGGCAGCGGTTATTGGTAAATTATTGGAGCAATATGCGGAACGGACATTTCGTAACCCGCTGCTGATAGCGGGTACTATGTTGGGTTTTGGTTTGGTGTTGGCGCTTGCTGATAAGTTTGGCAAGAAAGTGCGAAATCTTGACCATATAAAGCCCCTGCATGCGTTGCTCATTGGCTGTAGCCAGGCGCTGGCTTTGGTACCGGGGGTCTCTCGGAGCGGGAGCACTATGACGGCCGGACTGGCGCTTGGGTTTAAACGCGCGGATGCTGCCCGGTTTAGTTTTCTTATGTCTATACCAATTACATTTGGGGCCGGCCTCCTCAAAATGGAAGATTTAAAATCAGGTGTTGCCCCTGTAGAGTTTGTGGTTGGTATGGGCACGGCCGCGGTTGTGGGTTTCTTGTCTATCCGTTACCTACTGAAACTTCTTGCGCGGAAAGACTTTACCACGTTTGTGTGGTATCGTATCGGGTTTGCGGTACTTATAACCGTTGTATATTTTGTTCGAACGTAATATGCGTAAAACACAATACGAAAAAACGCAGGCATATCTTACCGGTCATGCGTGGTTAATTCCTCTGCTGGATTTTTTTTCGACTAAGGTAACGTACTTGTATATGGCCTCCGCCGTATTGTTTTTGTGGACGCCGCTTGGTCGGCAGGTGGGCTACTCGTTGGCTATTTCTTTATGCGTTGCTTGGGGTATATGCACACAGGCCTGCGCTTATGTATTCCCACTCCGGCGGCCGTACCAGAAGTACGGATTTACTCCGCTCGCGGGTAGAGGCATGTTTTCCCGCGTTGATGCGGATTACGATTCATTCCCATCCGGTCACACGGTGGCTTTGGCGGTGGTAACTATTTTTCTTTTTGTGGTGAGCCTGCCGCTGGGTCTAAGCAGTTTGTTGGTACTCGGATTGTCCGCTCTATCTCGGGTAGTGTTGGGGTATCACTATATGGTGGACATTACCGCGGGCATCCTTTTGGGTACCTTGGTGGTAAGTACATTGCATATGATCGGTCTGTACGCGTATATTGTGACCGTTATACCGTAACTTATGCATTTGCCTGGTCTGCCCGCCTCTGCTAAAATAGTATGGCTTTTAGGCTCAGGAAGTGACTACTTGCCGGAGCCTACCTAACATCCGTCGCTTGGCGGAGGTGGGTGTATCCCGCATACGTGGGGGCCGAGTGGCGGAATGGCAGACGCACACGACTCAAAATCGTGCGAAGAAATTCATGAGGGTTCGACTCCCTCCTCGGCCACCACTTGTGCGGGATGAAATAAATGTATGAGGGCATGGCTTTAGCCACCGGCACCGGGTGTACACAAATTACAACACCTTTTTTATTTATGCTAGATTCCATTGTCGGACCAAGTTATACAAACACCACAACCGAAGACGACGTGTTCGGTTCAATTATTGGTTATATGGCACCCGTACCGGTTGTGCCCCTGACCGTTGCGCCTATGCTCAAGCAACCGGAGCAACAAGGTATAGATGAGGTTGTTGTTGCACCCAAGGACTCCCCTTGGGCGGCCCAAGGGGAGTCCTTGGGTGGTGGTCAAGTGGTTCCGGAAAAGGTGTCATATGCGGACGCGCAAATTCAAGAAATTGAAGTTACAAAAATTGTTCCGAATCCATTTCAGCCGAGAAAAATATTTGACCCGGAGGGTTTGAAGGAGCTTGCGGAATCTATTCGTGAACACGGAGTTATTCAACCGTTGGTTGTAACCCAGACCGAGGCCGGGTACGAATTAGTAGTAGGTGAACGACGGTTTCGCGCTTCCATTTTGGCCGGGCTCATTAAGGTACCGGCTATCGTGAAAAAAAGTTTGGAAGACCAGACTAAGTTGGAAGTAGCTTTGATAGAAAACATTCAACGACGTGAACTAAACGCTATAGAGGAAGCGCGGGCATATGACCGTTTGATTAAGACCTTCAATCTGACGCAGGAACAAGTCGCGCAAAAGGTGGGCAAAAGTCGACCGTCCGTAACCAATACACTTCGTTTATTGAACTTGCCGGTCGAAGTCCAGCGAGCGGTTATAGAAGGGAAAGTTTCCGAGGGGCACGCCCGGGCGTTGTTGGCCGTAGTTGAGCCGGAGCGTCAGCTGGCCTTATTCCGAACCATGTTGGAGCAGGGCTGGAATGTGCGCCAGGTGGAAGCAAAAGCCCGGGAGTTATCGGCAAAGAAAATGGTGGACTCTGCCGCGCCCGACCCAAAGCTCATGGCCATTGAAACCGAACTTCGAAGCAGATTGGGCACGCAGGTGAAAGTACAGCGCCAAGGTCGGGGAGGTAAGATAACTATAGATTTCTTTAGCGACGAAGATCTGCAGGATATAGTAAGTAAGCTCGAGCATGCCGAGAGCGGCGCGCTTAGCTCTCCCAATGCAACTCCCTATTTTACGGTATAGTAATGTATAGCTAAAAGTGACGGCCGTCACTTTTAGCTATACTAATAAAATAAGCATACGAACTAGCAGGCAAGCTTTAGTCGGGATATCGTATACCGGTAGTACGCGCCCATGGGGTGGGCGTAGACTGGGTTCAATTCCCAGTATCCCGACCAGAGTTTGGATTGGTAGTTGCCTCCTCGACGGATAAGCTCCCGGCAGTCCGATTATTTGGTATGAGATTTAATCAGTTATTCATTTTGTATTTTCTTTTTAATCCCTTTATGTAGCCGGGGCTTTTGTGATTGTAAAAGTTACAGCAGACCCCGGCGGGGGTCTTTTTTATTAGCTAAAGCAAACTTACTATATGAAATCAACAAAGTTAGTGTATATGGAAGATATGCATACCTTAGAGGGTAGCGCACAAGTTGTAGAGGTGGGGGAGCAGGATGGGCGAAAGTATGTTGTGTTGGATCAAACTATTTTATACGCCCAAGGCGGCGGGCAGCCGGCAGATCATGGGCTAATTACATCTACGCATGCTGGGTTTGCTGTGACAGACGTTCGATTTAAAGATGGCCTGGTGTATCATTACGGCAATTATGTGAATGGAGCACTGGCAGCTGGTGAGGGAGTCAGCATTGCGGTGGATGGCGAGCGGAGGCAGTTGCATAAACGACTGCACTCCGGTGCGCATGTCTTAGATATGACTGTGGCAGAAATGGGCTTACCGTGGGTACCGGGTAAAGGGTACCATTTTCCGGATGGACCGTATGTGGAATATGCTGGTTTCTTGCAAGGAGTGTCTACGGACGAATTGAAGGCAAAGTTAGAAGAGCGTTGTAATCAGATTATTGCTTTGAATTTGCCCACATCCATTCGGTTTGTCAGCATAGATGAAATGACGAAGCTGTGTCGGTTCGTGCCGGATAATCTCCCCGCCGGTAAGCCTGCCCGCGTAGTGTTGTACGGTTCATTCGGTGTGCCATGCGGCGGTACGCATGTTGCGCGTTTGGCCGAAGTCGGTCGGATAATTATAAGAAAAATAAAAGAGGACAAAGGCGTCATAAAAGTAGGATATACTGTAGATATATAATGCCGCGGGTACGTTGGCGCTTCGCAAATAGCAAGCTACTACTATGAAGTATATAAAAGCAGTTGTCGGTGTAATTATTGCGGTCTGGCTCGTTACCATGATAATGGGCAGTCGCGTACGGCCGGGAAGCTGGCTGTTTCCCTTGCGCACCGGGGTGAACGAGCCGTTTTGGGTGTGGATACATATTACCGCCCCGGGTAGGGCAGCAACGCTGCAGGATATCTTAGACACACGATACACAGAGTTAGAGCGTGCTTGGTTCTCGCGCGACCAGAAGCAAATTTCCGCGGCACAAGCGGCCTTACAACACACCAGCGAGGCGGTGGTGTCTGCTATCCAAAACTATACCATTGCCGGGGACTACAAAGTGGCCGACTCTCTGGCTGCTGTCTCTATTAGTATGGCGAGCGTTCACGGGCAGGTTCTGGAGGCTTTGGTGACACACGGTGCGGTCGCTCAAACCTCGGCGGATGTAGTATTCGTGAAAGATATCGCGGAAGTCTTACAGAGTATGCGCGCTGACGAGATTAAGAAATTTACAACGGCTTTTTCCAAAGAGGACTTGGTTAAAGGTATTGACGGACGGTTGAAAGAGACGCAGGCTCTGCAGGAGGAAGTCCGAAACGAGTTGCGGAATGCCGACTCATTGCTGCAACCGGAGCAGAAGGCCGCACTGAGCGCTATTTTAACAGAGACTCAGGCCGCCTATGAGTCAGCGCGAAATAAATTGGGGGGCGACCAATATGTAGAGGGTTTTGTATTGGCGGACACGACGCTGGGGAGATTACACGAAGTCCGGATTGCTATTCGTGCTACTCAGGAGTTTGGAGTGCCTGTCATTCCCGCGGTTAAGGCTACCCGTTCAGGTAAGTAGACTAGCCGTTATTTGAGCAGCGGTAAAATGCTGCTATATTGGTCTGTCCACATGCGTCCCATAGGAATTGTATCGGTAACGGATGTGTCGGTGGTCAAAATATTACCTATGCGTTTTTTTGTTTGGGAGAGCAAGACCCAACTGC
Source organism: Candidatus Doudnabacteria bacterium (assembly GCA_016788805.1). GTDB lineage: Bacteria > Patescibacteriota > Doudnabacteria > UBA920 > UBA920 > JAEUSE01. Next base: position 3,115 of record JAEUSE010000007.1, on the reverse strand, counting down.
TCGGGGTTTCAAGCCCCTCGCCGTTTGGCTGGGATGCAATATGAAGCAGTTGTAAGCCGTGGTGCTTCGCAAGTGCGCCGATGACCGGCTTCAAGTCTACATGCCGATTTGAAATATGTATTGCCAATACCCCTTCCGGGTTTAGTTGTCTGAGATATATCCGTAGGGCCTCATTGGTAAGCAGGTGAATCGGAATAGCATCCCCGGAAAAAGCGTCTACCACCAGCACGTCAAATTGTTGCGCGGTTTGTTGGGTAAGCACTAACCGAGCATCTCCTATATGCGTGGTAATTTGAGCGCGACTGTCCGCCAGATAGGTAAATGAGCTTTGTGCGACACTTAACACAGCCGGGTTAATTTCGTAAAATTGGTAGTTGTCCCCGGGCTTTCCGTAGGCGGCCAACGTTCCTGTGCCGAGGCCGATAATGCCGACGCGGGTATTGGGTTGTTGCTCGTAGGTATGTAGGAGCCTCCCAATTCCGCTATTCGGTCCATAGTACGAAGTCGGACGGGTGCGAAAGGCTGTATGTATGTACTGCGTACCGTGATTGGTATTACCATGCATTAACACACGCCACGCATTTTGTTCGGCGGCTTCAAATTCGGATATTTTAAGGACACCGTAAAAATTTCTGCCAACCAAGACGGGTCCGGTAAGTCTGGCATGCGCATTTACAAGGAGTAGTGGTATGACTACCGCCATTATTACATACGGAATAAACCGCCCGTGCAAAAGCAGCCTGCGCATATGTATCTTCTTGTCAGCCTGAAAGAGGATGAACCCGGAGAGGAGTACGCCGGCTCCCAGCGAAACGTGGAGCTCTAGGTAGTCGGGTAGGAAGAGCGGAGCAACAACACTCCCCAGCAGGCCTCCCACCATGCCGCCGATGGCGATGCAAACGTAGAACCGTGTGAGGTGTGTAGCGTCCGGCTTGCCTCGTGCCAGCTCGCCGTGGACGAGTACGCATCCGCAGAAGACTAATAAGCTCGCCGCAAGTACTTGTTGTATTAAATGCGGTAAGCCGCCTTGCATGGCTAGCAGCATAATAAAGGCGCTGCATAGAGTGTAGACAGCAAAATGTCGGTGTCCACTCCATTCCGTGCGTTCAAAACATATAATAAAACTCAACAAATAGAGCGCGAGTGGGACAATCCATATGAGCGGTGTTGCCGCTATGTCTTCACTCAGCATTGTAGTTATGCTGGTTAAAAGTAACGTTCCCAGCGCTGCCAAAAGTATCCATTGTACGATTGTTCCGGCGCGGACTCGGTTTGTGTGTCGGTGTGCGCTTGGGGTATTACCTGTACGGTGAGCCTGCGCCCATGCGTGCGCGTACATAACCAGGCCGGTGTAGATACCAAACAATATCATCCATATACCCCAGAGAGCGCGCAACGGCAGCAAAAGTTCGAACAGCGGAAAACTAACCAGCGCGGCTAAAGACGCCGCGTTGGAGAGAGCATAGTATCGGTAGGGTATTGGGTTGAACGGGCTGGCAAGTTTTTGGAATAACGGGCTTGTACCGGCCAGGAGTATGTACGGTAAGCCGATTGTAGCAGCGAGGGCTACTAACACATTTAGTATGGGGGAAGCGGTACCCACGGCGATACCGGACCAAGGTTTAAGTAGTAGCGTAAATACAAAAACGCCCGCCGCTATTGCGACATGAGTGTACTTCTTTCGATTACCCAATCTTCCCGCGTAGTGGGCGTAGATGTACCCGAGTAGCAACGCCGTTTGGAAAAATAGTAACGCAACCGTCCAGGTAGCAGCCGACCCGCCGAATTGCGGTAATAAGGTTTTAATGATGATTGGTTGGATTTGGAAAAGTAGGAAAGACCCTAACACGATGGGTAAACCAAACAGGAGCTGTCGGCGATGTGAGTGGGCGTGTTGTTCCACGATAGACAAAGGATTATTGTATAATAGGAAGACCGGAGTCGGTGTCGTATTTTCGGAGTCCGGTAAGTAAGGCCATTATATCAAAAATATAAGCTTATGCGGCATTTTGATGCAGACAATCCTTTAGCATATGACTACGCATACCCCGCATCGGCTATTGCCCAAGCCCCCGCTCAGCCGAGAGATGCGGCGCGTTTGTTAGTATACGATAGAGCTCAGAGTCGCGTGAGCTATGACTCATTTAAGAATATACCCAAATACTTACCGGCCGGTGCGGTGCTTGTATGCAACCAAACAAAAGTGTTGCCCGCCCGATTTATGGGACAGAAGTCAACCGGCGGTAAGGTTGAACTGCTTTTTTTGTCCAAACAGGACCACTCTTTTGATGTATTGGCAAATAAAAAGTTATGCGTGGGGGACTCCCTCGTGGTATTTGAAAATAAACTGGTTACTGTGTCGGAACAGTTGCCGAAAGGGTATAGGGTTAGACCGCATTTTGCACTGTCCGAGTTATATAACTGTTTGCGTGTGTACGGACAGACCCCCATACCACCGTACATAAAACATTCAAGTTTGTCTGAGGTCGCGCTTCGCAGAGAGTATCAAACTGTATTTGCCCAACAGTTTGGTTCTGTAGCGGCCCCGACGGCAAGTTTGCATTTTACGAAGCGTTTGTTAAATTCTTTGGTTCGCCAGGGTTTTGCGTTGGAATATGTTACCTTGCATGTCGGATTGGGCACCTTTGCCCCGTTGACTTCCGAGCAACTTCAGAGTGGTCGGTTGCATAAAGAAGTATACGAAGTTGAGCCTGCGGTCGCGAAGCGTTTGGAAGCCTATAGGAAATTGGGGCGACCGATTGTTGCTGTGGGAACAACCGTGGTCCGTACTTTAGAGTCGGCGGCAGATGCCCGAGGGTCGCTCGTTCGATTATCCGGTTCGGCAGATTTATTTATTCGTCCACCGTATCGGTTTCGGTTTGTGGACGCCTTAATTACTAATTTTCATGTGCCTAAGTCCAGCCTTATGATGTTGGTCGCCGCATTGATCGGTCGAGATAAGCTATTGGAGTTGTACGCGGGTGCCATACGGAAGAAATTTCGGTTATTTTCCTTCGGTGACGGAATGTTAATTAAGTGACAAGAAACAAGTAACAAGGGACAAGTTAACTCAGCCCATCAAACCCTATCGCTTGCTACTTGTCCCAGGGAAGCT
>JAEUSE010000079.1 GCA_016788805.1 Candidatus Doudnabacteria bacterium | reverse complement strand
GAAAATCATAGGGCATTTTTGTACCCAAACGGCGGTACGCCTCGTAGAGAAAACCAAAATCGAAAGGTAAATTGTAAGCCGAAAGTAGCACATCCTCCGGAGCAAACCTGGTTTCCAACTCCCGCAAAACACTTCTGAGCGTGGGGGCAGCGCGTAGGCTGTCGTACGGTATCTTATGCACTTCTAACGCTTTTGGGTCTTGTAATTGCCACTCTTCGGCAGAGAGCTGAATATAGGTATCGTATCTATCTACTTCGACGAGCGTGGACCCATCTAGCCGCAGCGCGGCGATTTGTATCAAACTATGCTTGGCAATATCCAAGCCTGTAGTCTCTGTATCAATAACTAGTAAATCTTTTGTAAACATACTTGTAAATTTAGAATTTAAAATTAAAAATGCAGAATGTTCCCCACGCAGAACTCAGAGCAAGGAATGCAGAATGCGTCGTTACTGATTCTGAATTCCACATTCTTACTTGTGCATTTATTAGAGCTCCTGACAAATTTTACGAAATATTCCGGCTTCTAACTTAGCACGTTCGTACGCATCGTGCGGGTGTTGAATATGCAAGTTAAACTGCTCACCCAACGTATGCAGGCTAGGAATTTTTTTAAGACCCATACGGGCGGCGTATATGTACTGCAAAGTCCATTGGTCAATTGCAGACAGGTCATAGGGAAAATACACTGCTTGTTTTTTAAACAACTGTCGTAATTGAAACAGTCGAAGGGGGGTCTGAACTGCTAGAGTCACATCGGCACCAAACTGCCCAGCAAAGCCCTTGGCCACTTCAAGCGGTTTCGGCGCCTGTTTAAGCTCCTCTACGTGCACCCCAAGAAGCTTCGCGTGTTCTTTGAGCGTACCCTCTAAAAGGCTATTGCGAATATAAGCATTAAAAAAACCTTTCTCTAGTAGGTTATCCCTATCCAGCAGCACGGCCCCGACCTGCAACACAACATCACGCTCAACGTCTTGGCTGGTAGTCTCTAAGTCAAAAAATAAAATGTCTTTTACAAACTTCATAGGGTGATAATCCTGGAACATACAACTTAAAGCACGCGACATAAAGCGGGCAAACACGGCTGAAAAACAAATTCATTTATGTTCTCTGTTACATGTTGTATGCTACCTGATTTATGTTTTATGCTCGGCGTACTTTGGCAAGAGCTCGGCGCCCTGTGTAACCGCATCAAACTTGTCCACTATCAAAGTAGCCAACAAATGATCGATCTCATGTTGGGCTACCCGAGCTATCCAGTCGTCATCGGTTATAGTCTGCTTCTCTCCCTGTAAATTAAAATATTCAAACGTAATTTTCTTTGGTCGAGTAACTTTACCAAAGACGCCCGGTAACGATAAACACCCTTCTTCGATAACTTTGGTCTCCTTGGAACTCGAAACAATTACGGGATTAATAATGGGGAATAAAGGAACCCCGGCGTGTTCCAAAAAAATTATGGCCAAATTTAAATTTCTACTCACCTGCGGAGCGGCTAAACCAATACCGTCCGCCTTTATAACCGTGTCCACCATATCTTTTAGCAAACGACGAATATCTTTGGAGAGCGGAAAAGTCACATCAACCACCGGTCGGCGTAAAATTGCTGCTGGTAATTTTGTAATAGGTAAGACCATATATCTCTCAAGTCATCCTGGAATCCACTTCATATTCGACTGAAGTCTGGATTCCGGCTCAGGGGCCGGAATGACAAAGTACAAAAAATAATGTATAAAAAAATAATTATTTGGCTTCCGTTGTAGCTTTTTTAACTAAGTACACAAACAGCCTGGCAGGATTTTTAGCTGTTCCGCTTTCAAGTACCTCAGCCGCAATCTTGCGTAAAAAGTCTTGGTTGTGCGCTAAGGCCAACTTTAAATAAAAACCAAAATGTTTTTTATCGTTAAATTTCATGGACAACTCATCGGCGAGCATGTGGGCAGGGGAGTGTAAAAACTGCTTGTTTTTTTGGCCGCGCGCCCGGATAGTTTCCAACTTATTATCGATAATCATGGCTTAAGTATACCAGATATTTAACCACCTGCCCACCAAGCCGAATTGGTTATATTTGGTATACTATACGAGTAATCTAAAGCTTATGAAACGCTTTCTCATTTTTATTTTACTCGTCGGAGCTGTCGGACTAGGCCTGGGCTACACCAGAGCCTTGTACCGCGCCCAGTACCCGCTTACAAGCCCCGGAGTCGGCACGCCAAGCGACACATTTGCGAATGCGATAGCGGATGACTTTTTTCCGAAACCGCTTCAGAGGCTAGCGGGCAAGAGCGTAGCAAGTGCAACCACCCTAAACGCACGCGAGGTAATAAACCTTACCAACAACGCGCGGCTTGAGAACGGGCAAAAAGCGCTCAAAGAAAACTCCCAATTAACCTTAGCGGCCCATCGGAAAATTTCCGACATGATTCAGCTGCAGTATTTTGAACACAAATCCCCGACGGGTAAAGAGCCGGCAGATATTATCGAGGCCGCCGGCTACGCCTACGTAGTAGTGGGGGAAAACCTGGCAGAAGGCGACTTTGCCGACAGTGCAGATTTAGTACAAGGATGGATGAACAGTCCGGGGCACAGAGCCAATATTTTGAACGAAAAGTTTACAGAAATCGGTGTCGCGGTCGAACGCGGCGAGCTTAACGGAAAACAAGTCTGGTTCGCCGTTCAAGAATTCGGTCGACCACTCACCGACTGCCCGCACATTGACCAAACACTCAAGACTCAAATTAGAAACAACGAGACCCAAATCCAGTCGCTACAGCTTGCGTTACAACAGGTACAGGCAGAAATGAGCCAAGCCAAACAGAATAATCATATAGACACCTACAACAGTCTCGTACCAAAATACAACACACTTGCCGACCAAATTAACGCCCTGGTTGCCAAAACAAAACACATTGTCTCAACCTATAACAATCAGGTCCAATTATTTAACGCCTGCGTAGAATAAAATATGTTGCGAGAAATTACTATTGCCGGCCTCCGAGTTGCCGCGGAAACTAGAGGACGCGTGCTTGCGGAGCTTACCCGTCGGTTAGACGAAGGTTTACAAACGAGCATTATTACTCCGTATTCAGAATTCCTCCACGCAAGTTTAACGGAACCAAAGGTGAAACGCATGTTGAACGAGGCGGATGTGTCTATCCCGGACGGAGTCGGCATGCTCTGGGCCCAAACATTTCTAGCCCGACCGCTTACCGTCCGCTTAAAGCCGCTCCGAACCCTACAGGCAACGCTACAAATGATTTCCACGGGCGCGCAAATTTTGCTAAATCCGAAAAGTATTTATAAAACTATTCCGGAAAAAATTGTGGGGGCCGATTTTTTTTGGGACTTAGTTAAACTGGCAGAACAAAGAGGGGACTCTATTTTCCTGCTCGGCGGCTACGGTAAAACCACGAGCACTGTTGCAAGGATATTAAAAAATAAATACCCCAAGCTGGCCATCGCCGGACTTTCAAGTACAGATTATCCCGGAACCCAGGAATTAATAGAAGAAATTACACGTACCAAATCAAAATATATATTTGTGGCCTGGGGCCCCATCCGGCAAGAACAGTGGATACTCGACAACCTAAAACACTTGCCGGAAGTAAAATTGGCCATTGGCCTAGGCGCAACTTTTGATTACGTTGCAGGAACAAAAAAATCCCCGCCGCGCTTTATAAGGCAACTCGGTCTAGAATGGTTGTTTAGACTCATTACTCAACCCTACAGGTACAAACGCATCTACAATGCAACGATAAGGCTTATACTATTGCTCATAAAGTACAAAGTCACTCACGTAGACGCACACCCTTAAAATTGGTACACTACTAGTATTAAAAACATGCATTTATGGCAGAAATATCAGGAAAAATTAGAACCCGACTGGCACCTAGCCCCACAGGGTATATGCATATTGGAACGCTCCGTACCGGGTTGTTCAGTTTTCTTCTTGCGCGCCACAACGGCGGCACAAACATATTAAGAATTGAAGATACAGACCAGAAACGAGAAGTCGCGGGTGCTTTAGAAAACTTGGTAGAAATGCTTCATAAAATGGGGGTAGAGTTTGACGAAGGGTATTATTGGGATGTATCCACGAACACAGCAAAAGAGCGCGGGGATTACGGGCCTTACCTACAGTCGAAACGTCTAGATTTATATAAAAGGTATGCTCTCGAACTCATAGAACAGGGTAAAGCATATTACTGTTTTTGTTCTCCAGAGCGCCTGGAAGAAGTGCGGGCCGAACAAACCGCTCTCAAAAAACCCCCTATGTACGACAGGCTATGCAGGGGCCTCACCGCAGAAACAGTACAGGCAAAGCTCGCGGAATTTAACAACGCTGGCCAGAAACCCGTCGTACGCCAGGCAATACCCCTAAGCGGCGAGACGACTTTTACGGACCTTGTCTATGGGCAAATAACCATACAACACAGCGTTTTAGATGATCAAGTACTCCTCAAGTCTGACGACTTTGCGACCTACAACTTTGCCAACGTTATTGATGACCACCTTATGGGCATAACCCATATTATTCGGGGTGATGAATTTATTTCCTCTACTCCAAAATACGTCTTGCTATACCAAGCCTTTAACTGGCCGACGCCTCAGTTCGCGCATTTGCCACTCATTGTTAACCCGGATAAAACTAAGCTTTCAAAAAGACAGGGCGATGTCGCGGTAGAGGATTATCTAAAAAAAGGTTATTTGAAGGAAGCTCTTATTAACTTCGTAGTTTTCTTAGGATGGAACCCCAAGTCCGAACAGGAATTTTTTACCCTCGAAGAACTAATTGCCCAATTTGAATTGGATAAGGTGAATAAAGCCGCGGCCGTTTTAGACATGAGTAAACTAGATTGGATTAACAGCCATTATATTCGCGCAAAAAGTCCCCAGGAATTAGCCCAGCTACTCATACCATATTGGTTAGAAGTCGGATACCTAGAAAACCAAAATGGCAATTTTACTATCAAAACCCTCGGTAATACTCTCGCCACAAACGACTATCTAGAAGCGATTGCTGAACTGGAGCAAGAACGGCTTAAAAAACTTTCTGAAATAGGGGAGCGTACTGCATATTTCTTTCAAGAACCTACGTTTAATTATGAACTACTGACATGGAAAAAAAGTACAATTTCTGATGCCAAAGAAAAGCTAACCGCGGTCGCAAGCCTCCTAGCCAAACAGGAACAGACAATCTTAACCAGCAAAGAAGCGCTGGAGGAGCTCTTGTTGTCGTTTATTAAAGAAAATAGTTACGACACCGGCTCGGTTTTATGGCCCCTCAGA
>JAEUSE010000078.1 GCA_016788805.1 Candidatus Doudnabacteria bacterium | reverse complement strand
GTGAACCAGCTCATGCGCAATCGTGAGACCAGTTTCAACGTCGCCCCTGACGCACTTGCATTGCGTAAGCGTAAGGTTGTTAAGTAGTTAAAGTGCCAACGCTCATTGGTGCAAACTAAGCGTGGACCTCGAATTAATATATTTAAAATAAGGCCGGGATAAAATACAAAAACCGCACGAACTGTTCGTTTTGTGTGGTTTTACTGCGTTTTATCTTGCGCCCGTTATACAAATTTTATACAAAAAAGTCAAGATTGTGCCAATTATGAGCCGTAAACTCCGAGGCCAACTAGAAGCTCTGCCTGCTACCCTTGCAAAATATGAGAATAAGCATACAATGATACGTTATTCTCTACGCCTAATTTCGTTATCCAATTATATATAAACCTGGGTAAAGCGAGTCGGTAGCGCGTATTCACATAACCACGTCAAAAGGAGGCAAACATGCGAGCAGATCGCTTGGAGTATACACTCATTGGGACAATGGCCGGTTGGCCACTCACACTGATTGCGAGCAGTCGGGACATGGATAACGGGCGGTGGGCAACCACCGTGTTCTATTTCAAACATGTCACGCCCGCACCGCGCAATCATGACGACTTTGGCTACCCCAACTGGACGGTAAACGTCGGGAGCGTTGACGGCCCGGAAATGACGTTTTCGGCAACTCACTTCTTCCACAAGGAAGAGTTCGCCAAAATTCCCAGCTAACCGCCCACGACTGTAGAACAAGGAGAAGTACCAATTCCGGTGCAGCTCCTTGTCTTTTTTTTATTTCACCCTCTATAATGCACTCATGAACCACGCTTACAACTCCACTAAGTCGAGTACCGCATACGAACAGTTTTTGGACTCGGTTGACGGAAAAATATTCCGGGACGTAGTCGGGCAAGCTTTTTTATTCCACCTGCAAAGGACCCAACCGCAAAGCCAGCCTATGCATATACTAGACGCAGGGTGTGGTGACGGCTGGTTGGCAGGGCTCTTAGCCCAAGGGGAGTCCTTGGGCAGCAGCTACCCAAGGACTCCCCTTGGGTCGCTGAAAGTACATGCCTGTGACGCAGGTGAGCCGCTTATTAAAATAGCGAGAGAGAAATTTCCAAATGTACAGTTTACCGCATGCGACCTAAATAAACCGCTTCCCTACCAAAAAGAGAGCTTTGATGTTGTTACTGCGAGCATGGTTATACATGACGTGGAGGATGAGCTGGCTACCCTAAAAAATCTGGCGGAGGTTTTAAAACCGGGTGGCAGGTTATTGGCGAGCATTGTGAACCCCTACTATGGCTACCCCATTGGTGAGTGGAAACGCGGCCTTGTGGGCCGCTTACTCAACAAAAAACCCAGCCTCCGGCTGGCTCGGTTTTATAACCAAATGATGAAGCAAAATAGGCCGAACTTTGAGTGGCGTAAAAACTTAGGCTCCCACTTTACTCCGCTCTCTACACACATTACCAACGCATCCCAGGCCGGACTTGCGCTTACTGGTTTAAGCGATATTTATAGCGAGACAGATAGCCCGACCTACAACTTGACCTACCAGCTCCATCGGTTTCCTATAATTTTACTGCTTGAGTTTACAAAATTATAACAATATCAAACCAAAGGGGAGCCCTTTGCACGCTACGTGCGAAGGGCTCCCCTTTATAAAAAAGCTTGCTAAACTTTAAACTCCTCAAGCAGCGCGTCCTGTTTACTTTTGGGGTGAAAGGAAAGTTCATCCGCCTCCACTATAATGTGCGGTTCGTCTTTATGAATGCGTTTTCCTTGCCAATTTCCAAGCACCCGCTCAATATACCGACCAAATGCATTTGTCAGCACTCTTTCCGCCAGCCCTTGCGCAATCGGCCGGGCTACTGCACTTGTCCTCACAGGAACAGCATGCGGAAACAAACTACATACCCACTTTCGGTTGCGTTCCTGAAACTGAGCCACAAACGCAGCTCCTACTAAGGGCCGTAGCTTACTATATTCTAAAGCAGTGTACCAGTTATGCCCGACGATCATGGCTTTAGGTCCCGATAAATAATGATTCAGGCACACCCGGTTGGCAATATTTGTTCCGTGTCGTCGAATGCCTAATATTTGGAAATAAGCAGTAACCAGTGTTCGTGGGAGCCACAACCACTTTGGTTCGGTAATAACCAATAAATCAATATCGCTTTCAGCCTTCTGTAAACCCAATGCTTGGCTCCCTGCTAAGGCAACACCCCGGACAAACGGTACACAAGCCAAACCCTTCATGGTTCTACGAATTATTTTTTCCCGCCACACTCCGTACCTATACCCCCGCCACCGTAAGTCGAATAGAGCCTCCTGACCGGCCAAGGTGTAGTACCCATTCTGCTGCGCGACCTTACCCGCTTGTCGTAAACTCTCCAACCCCTGCAAAACCTCGGCCGGAGACACAGACGGCCTTACGGCCGTTTCCGGACCCGAAAGGGCAATCAAAAAACGATGTAATTCTAAAAGAGTTACTGCGTATTTTTGAATGTTAAAAAACCTTAATGTCTTTAAAATTCGTTCTTCAAGCATATCTAGCATCCAGTAATCTTAAAGTGCCGTTCCGGCTCGAGTCTATCCCTTACTCTGAGTCGGGAAGCCGGAATCCGGGTTCACGAAGCATCACAGAAAAGACTGGATTCCCGGGTCTCGATGACTCGCCCGGGAATGACAGAGGGGGTATTAAAAATTCATGGAGTCTACAGATAGTTCCTCCCACCCGTCACTGGTTTCTCGGTATACTCGTACTTTATGGCTAAATTCGGTATCCGAAAACGTATACTCCGTCCGGGCGGTATCACCCGGCCGGTGTGAATAATGAAAGGTCTTATCGAGCAATACCGGCTTGCTCTCCCGCACTACTCGCATCATCCCCGCCGGACCTTTAAACTCAAGCACCTCCCGGGTCCCCTGAGCGTCTGCGATATCCTCATCGTACCGCTCCAACTCCGGATATTTTGCTTCTAGCATATCTGCGAGGTCGTACCATTTTTGATCAATCATATGTTTATAGATGCGGATACACGCAGACAATTACGCAGACTGACGCGGAAGCGTCTTACGAGCAATGTCGTATACCCGACGTATTATTTCTAATTTCTTAGGTCCAAAATTAACCAACAATCCAAGTTTATACTCTGACCCTTTTAAATACAACCAAAACTGACGTTTGTCTTCTTCGGTCACAAAAGGTTTGGACTTTAACTCAATTAGTATAACTCCATTCACTACCTTATCGGGGATATATGCACCAACCTTCTTACCATCAAAAAATACATCAATACGAACCTGGTCTTCGACCGTCAAGCCTTGTTTCACTAAAGCAATGGTTAAAGCCTTATCCACTATCGACTCTTTGAACGCTCCGCCAAACCTCTTCCACACTTCAAAGCACGCGGCTCTGATTTTAAAAGTTACGTCCCCATATAACAAGTTGTTGGAATTTATTTCTGCGTTCATTCGCGTAAATTTCCGCGTTATTCTGCATCTATAGAAACTATCTTTGACAGTGCGGGCAAAACGAAGAGGTTCGTCCGCCCAACTTCATACTTTTGATTAGTGTACCACAGAGTTTGCACAGCTGACCCTTGCGGCCGTATACATAGTGGAACTTGCCCATGCTCCCCCACTTACCGTCCGTTCGCACAAAATCACCCACACTAGAACCCTTAGACTTTATCCCTTGCAGCAACACCGGTCGAATAGAGTCGTATATGGCCTGCAATTCTTTTTTTGATAAACTGTTGGCAACTCTGTCTGGACGGACTTTCGCTTGAAACAATATTTCATCGCTATATATATTCCCAATCCCTACCACAATTGTGTTATCCATCAACACCTGCTTAATACTCACCTTATAGCGTTTTCTGACGGCCGTCAGAAATAGCAATAAATTAAATTCTTTTGATAACGGCTCCGGACCATAGTCGTTTAATTCCGCCACCTGGCCAAGCTCATCTTTACGTACCAGTTTTAGGTAGGCAAACTTGCGCACATCGTTAAAATAGAGTGTCGCGCCGTCGGTAAACTGGAATATCACATGCGTATGCTTACCGGGCAGTTGCACTAAAGGCGCAGTCAACTTATTTAAAATGCGGTACTTACTGCCGGTTTTTTTACGCAATACTTTGTCTTCAAAAATAAACTGTCCCGTCATTTTCAGATGAACCAATAAAGTATAAGGACCACTCGTCCGACGAAGCCTTGGCGAAGTTGGAGATAAGTCGAACAACAACAGCTTCGCCCTACGCTTCACCGCCATTACCTTTTGACCTCGTAATAACTGAGCAAATACTTGTCCCTTGTCGCCTATCTCTTGCCGCTTATTACCAAGCCCCGCCGGGCCAATCCCAATAAGCTTAGCCGCGCGAACCTCCACAGACTTAATGGTCCGGCCTTTCAGCTTCTTATGTAACTCTCTCACCACTGTTTCTACTTCGGGTAACTCTGGCATGGTTTTAGTATAGAGAGACCGACGACAAGAAACAAGGGACAGGCAACAAGTGAAAAGAAAGATAGGAATGGTTTTACTTGTCCCTTGTCTCTTGTTTCTTGTTGCTTGTCGACTTATACTGATCACATGCCTTTTGATCAGCTTCTCAAAGCCATCCCGCATCAGTTTAAATCGCAAGAACAAGCCTTCCTCAAGCGGGCTCTTGAGTTTGCCCGAACCGCCCACGGCGACCAAAAACGAAAAAGCGGCGAAGAGTACATTACCCACCCGGTGGAAGCGGCGATTATTCTCGGTCAAATTTTTCCGGACCTGAGCAGTTTAGCCGCTATACTTTTGCATGACGTGCCCGAGGACACCGCCGCTACCCTGGAAGACATTCAAAAAGCTTTTGGGCCCGAGGTCGCCCAGTTGGTGGACGGCGTTACAAAATTAGGTAAAGTGCGTTTGCGCAACAGCCAGGACCCACAGTATGTGGAAACATTACGCAAAATGTTTATTGCAACCAGCAAGGACACTCGAGTCATGATGATAAAGCTCGCGGACCGGCTGCACAACATGCGCACCATTCAACACCTTTCGCCGGAAAAGCAAGTAAAAATCGCTACCGAAACGCTGGAAATGTACGCACCCATTGCCGCACGTTTAGGTATTAACACCTGGAAAGACGAACTAGAAGACCGGTCGTTTGCCATTGTAGACGAAAAAGCTTTTACGGAAACAAAAGCCATTTTAGAGCAAGAGCTAGCCAAACGACCCCACAACGCCAAGCAACTGGAAAAAGCTATTGGCCACGTACTTCGCATGGAAGGCCTTAAATTCTCAGAAATTCGCGGG
>JAEUSE010000077.1 GCA_016788805.1 Candidatus Doudnabacteria bacterium | reverse complement strand
AGCACAATCAATATACCGCTTAGCAAGTACGAACCAAACATAACTACCGAGTAGCCGACCGCGCCGGATAATGCCACCTCGGACTTTGATTCGTACTCGTCCGCGCTATTCTCCGAGAGTAGGCTCCCCACTGCCATGGAGAAGGCCTCCACGAACACCAGCACCATACCTGTCAGCACCACGTTTTTATTGGACACCCCCGCCACGGCCACACCCGAAACCAACCCTACGGTTGAAACCAAACTATCCTCTACGCCGAAAATAAAATTCCGAACATATTCAACTTTTTTCTTGTTTGTCATACAACACCGTTATTACACTGCTTTATTATCACGCATATTTATTGTCACCCATAGACCATCGCGAGAATAACCCCATTGCGCCGAAACCGCATCACTACTACTTTTTGACGGCCGTCAAAAAGTAGTAGTTGTTATTTTGAGTCTAAAAAATCTTTTAATTTTTTTAATGCGGTCACGCGCATAGAAATCGCATTCTTTTCCTCAAAGGTCATTTCGCCTAAGGTTTTGGCCGAACCGGTTGGTTGAAAAATAGGGTCCCATCCGAAGCCGTTTGATCCACGGGGCGCAACTATGGTACCGGTCATTTCCGCGTCAAAGTAATACATATCGGTAGCGCTCCTGGCATACCCAAATCGGGCCACAGCTCGCGCGTCCGCGTTGCCAAGCTTGGTCGTTAAGTTGGCCATACCGTTATAGTCTAAAGCCTTAAAAAACCATTTAATAAACGGGCCGGGCAGTTCCCAGTTCAGCGCGCCAAAATAAACAGACGTATCTTCTACAATGTACTCGCCCGGCGCATGCTGCAATGCCGCCTGGAGCTTGTGCTTCAAAACTGCTTCCGCATCCAGCGACTGAATTTCCGGCAGCTCAATATCCAGCTGCCGCACATCGGGCAACAGCGTCTGCACCATTTTAAATTTGCCGGCATTACCGGTTACAAAATATAAAGCCATATATGCGACGCATATTAATACTACAACAATGCATGAAAGGGCCAAAGCAGCTTTTCCAATATTTTATGTGTAAGCGGACGCTGCCGCCATAAGTCGTAAGTCAAAGCCTTGGACTGAGCTAGGTCTTGTTCAAAATGCCCAGCCAACTCATGCACCAACTCCGGGCGGGTGCTTACAAGGTTGGCCTCTAAGTTAAACCGCAAGCTTACGTTATCAAAGTTTAAACTCCCTAACGTAGCCCAGCGTTCATCGCATACCACCACTTTCGCGTGCAACACTGACGGTTGATACAAATATAACTCAATACCGCTCCGAAGCAAAGTGCCGAAATAGGAATGCATACCAATACCCAAAAGTTGGAGGTCGTTCTTCTCCGGCAACAAAACGCGGACATCCACACCTCGAAGCCTCGCTTGCTTGAGTAGATACATAAAGTGCCGCGGCGGTATAAAATATGGCACGGTTATCCATACTCTAGTCTGAGCTTGCTGAATAGCTTTGCAAACGGCTTTGTACACATAACCCCGCCTGCTGCCCGGGGAATTGGTTAAAAATGTAAAATCGAGCATCTCTTTGCCCTTCGGCCTTTTAACCAAATACGGAACTGAAATTTTACACTTCCTCCACAAAACAGTAAACGACTGTACCATACTCCGGACCACTAGTCCGCGTAGGCGCGCATGAGTCTCTCGCCAAGTACGCATATCCTCTCGAATATTAACCCCGCCAATATGCCCGATAACTCCGTCCACAATGAGTAGCTTTCTGTGGTTTCGAAAATACACCGAACCAAGCCGATGCAACAATAGGGGAACAAAACGGTTATACCATCGCAGCTCTACCCCCGCCTCTCGGAGTTCTGTATGTATCTGTGTATTTCTATACACCGACCAACTACCCACCGCGTCTAAGAGCAGCCGCACCCGCACCCCGGTGCGGGCTTTTTCTTTAAACACTTCTAAAAACTTTCGGCCAACGGTGTCGGCACAAAAAATGTACTGCTCCATGTCTATGCTCTTGGTAGCAGCCGCACAATCGTCCAGCATAGTTTGCCAAATGGCAGGTACGTTGGTATAGAGCGTACATTCGGCTTCTGGGTTCAGCATGGGGACTTCTTAGACTGCCTTACGGGAATTTGGTTTTACAATTTTCCGATCGCCTATTTTTTCTTCCAGCCTGTGCAAAGTCTTTTGCAATTCATACTCAATGTCTACATCAAGTTCGTCAGCCAACACCAAGATTGACCACAAACAATCCGCCAGTTCTCGAGCCAGCTTTGCATCCACATCTTTTTGACTAAACGCGTAACCCCGCCGAGCCAATATGAGCTTGGCCAGGTCGCCCACGTCACCCTGAAAAGCTTGAAAATATTCATTAGCTCCCCAGGTCTTATACCCCTCCACGCAGTTTAAGACGTTATAAGCTTGTTTAATTTTTTTAACTCGCTCTATGCTCTCTGAAAGTTCCATATGGGCAGCTTATACTTCTATGCTTTCGCCTGGTCCAAGTGGCTTGTATTCAATACCCCGTTCCTGCATCCAGCCGGCCATGGACGCGTGTAGTCGCTCTAACCAAAAGTCCTTGTGCATGGCATCGTGAATCGGCACCGCCGTAGTTGGCTTAATCTTTTCCGCGAATTCTACCGTTTGTCTAGTCGTAGCCCAGGGTCCGCCGTTGGGCAGCAGAAGGACACGCACGCTCCCCAAACTTGAAGGCACTAAATACGAGTCACCCGGGTGATATACCGTGTCGTTTATTTTATAACCCATGTTGTGTGGGCACTCCTTGGGAATGCGCTCATGCGGCACATCAAACGCTTGTACGGAAAACCCTTCCAAATTCTTCACTTCCCCCGGCATGGCGTACTCCATAGCGCACTCCAATCCTGCCTCCTGCGCTGCTTTTATAATATCCGCGCTCGCAAACAAGGTAAATGGGTGCAACGCTTGCAACGTTTTTAACGCATCAGGAAAAAAATGGTCGGGATGACTATGGGTAACTACCACCACGTCTACAGGCCCAATGCCTTCCGGCTTACACTTTCCCTCAATAAACACAAACGCTCCCGGGTCAAATACCAACCGCTTTCCGCCCTCTTCCAACACCACGCACGAATGTAAATATTTTGTGATTGTCATATGGTTGCACCTCGTTCATTTAATGGAATCTTTAATATCATATCTTGGGTATCCAAATCTACCAACCCATCCATTACATAATATGCTAGCCTACCCACTTCCGCCAACTCGGAAAAAATCGAAGTAATTTTCGGAGAATGATTAAGCCCGCTTACCAAACTAGGGGCAAGAACACTGAACACGCCACACGTATAGTAGTCTCCAATCCCATCCTTAGCTATACGGGTCACTATATCAGCCTTAACTTGAACATGAAAATCTCCAACTGGAAGTCGAGATGCGCCAATCATGCCCACATAATCCCCCGACTTACTCTCTTTAAGCTTTTGCATATAATTAGTAAGCGTACCCGGTGGAAAATATATATCCCCAAAAATAAAGGCTGCGGGTAGCAACTTGCTTTGCGCAAATACGTAGTCCCCCAGCTCCGCCAAATCGTCGGTATTAATCTCGATTGGTGTCTTGTATACACAGCTAAGAGCAGCAACATACTGGGCAATATTTTGCTTATCTGCCGCGCACACAATTATCCGATCGATGTGAGCCGCCTCCAACTGGTCCAGTATGTTTGATAACACCGTACGGCCGTCACTTAATGAATACAGAACCTTCGGCGAGCTTGCCTGTGGGCTACCAAATCTGGACTGATTACCTCCCGCAAAAACTATCGCATTCATATGGCTAATAATTCTCTAACTTTTTCTTTGGCTGCCTCAGGTTTTAAGTTGGTCACATCTTTAATGTGTTCCAGCGGCACCCATGTCGGGTAAAACTGGTCGGCATCGGACATTCTTTCCGCTTCTTCCCCGCCCAGTTTTACTTCGCCGGTAAATCCTGTCACAAGGTAAAAATATTCCTGCCGGGGCGGGTACTTTTCATTCATAGTAAAGTCGTTAAAAAATTCAAACAACAACTTGTACTCAGTCACCTGCAGAGAAAGTTCTTCTTACACCTCTCGTACCATGGCCTGCTCCGGCGTTTCTCCCTCTTCCACCCCTCCGCCCGGAAAAACCCAATACTCTCCCCACCCCTCTTTTACTCTCCGAAAGAGTAATATGTGATTATCTTTCATAATAACTGCTCCGGCTCGTTCGTTCATAACTATATTCTAACTAAAAGTGACGATGGGCACCATGTGCACGCTGCGTGCACATGGTGCCCATCTGTTAAGCTGTTTACTGATTATATGTATGTAACACTTTCACGGCCAGCGCTCCGGATGGGGTCATGTGGGGTAGCTCGTCTAGAGGGAACCACCGAGCTTCTGCAACCTCGGAGTTATCAATTTTAAAATGCTTACTCTTTACATGCACGATAAAACAATGCACAAGGTCTCGTTTATACTCCCGCACCGTAAAGTAATGCCCTATGTAATGCGGGTCGTGTATTTCAACTCCCACTTCTTCCTTCACTTCACGAATAACCGCTTTTTTTAAACTCTCGTGCGGCTTTATACCACCACCCGGAAATGTCCAACCGGCCGGACCGTAGCTGTTGCGTATAAGCAGCACTTCTTGTTTATATTGCAACACGCCTTTCACGCCAAACACTTTGGGACGAACGAGGTACCAGTATAGTTTACAAACGTGGTATCCAATTTTATACACCCACTGAATCATGTATTCATAGTACCCAGCTTTTTAGGTCTAAGCAACTATACTTCTACAAACAGTTTATGTTCTTTATACATGGGCAGGATGTACGCGTGAAATGGGGTTATGTTTTCCGGCAAACCATCCAATGGAAACCACCTCCACTCGCCACACACGTCGGGCTCGCGATTTTCTAGCACGCCATGCCACTTTGTAACTACAAAATTTACATGTACCCAATGGTCTTCCTGCTCAGGGTAATTCGCTACCCCCACAAACTCAAACGCGTCAGCTATTAAACCTGTTTCTTCCTGTAATTCTCGCGCGGCAGCGGCAGCAAGTTGTTCCCCCACTTCCACATGCCCACCCGGAAAACCCCAGGTACCAACCGCACGTCCTTTAAGCCGCGTGCCGAGTAGCACCTTTTGCCCATCAAACACCAATGTCGTAACTCCAATTCTAAATTCATTCATTGTCATCCAATCCGTTTACTTCGTTCAACTCCTGTTTCAAGATGACGTTGTTTTCGCCGAATCGAAATGTGCCTTTAAACTTTTTTCCTGCCAAAAAGAGCGGAAACCAAAACTTATCATCTGTCCACA
>JAEUSE010000076.1 GCA_016788805.1 Candidatus Doudnabacteria bacterium | reverse complement strand
AATTTCATGGTAAACCGGAGGTGGCGAGACAGGCGATAGACATTTTGCTTCGAGAGCGACCTGATGCTCTAATATACGGCGTACGATGGCTTGGTCCGTATAAAACACAGGATCTACTTTTTAATGCGGCAAGTCGTGTAATAAAGCGCGACATGGCTGCTAAAAAAGGAAATATGAGGTCGGATGTTTTACTGGAAGCGGCAGAAGACATAGCTTCGGTTCCCGGTGGAGAGCAGTTACTTTTACAGGCGTATGAGTTGTGCGGAGCGAACCCGATTTTGCGGGGAATTTTAGTACGGCACATTGAAACATATTACCGCTTTGAGAGCTTCAGGCCTGCAATTGAGAAGGATAGCAGGCAAGCAGTCCTGCAAGCGCCTGGGGTATGGATTTTTGATCAGCAATTAACAAGCATTGAGAAAGTAAACCCGCCGTGGTTTACAGAGCATCTAACCCTTGCGCTACAAACACTTGCGCACCAGAGTCCGGTTACCCTATTCAGCAGCGCAGACACATTAAGCCGATACCCGGTGTATGCGGAGGCGTTAAAGGCTGCCTTGCCTGCTTATGCTGAAAATTATTCAGATGACTACTTGCAACGACGCAGTGCGTTCAAGGACGTGGTACCCGGATATGACTCATATCTACGGCGTGCGGTTGAACATGCCG
Source organism: Candidatus Doudnabacteria bacterium (assembly GCA_016788805.1). Lineage (GTDB taxonomy): Bacteria > Patescibacteriota > Doudnabacteria > UBA920 > UBA920 > JAEUSE01. Next base: position 4,678 of record JAEUSE010000076.1, on the reverse strand, counting down.
CGACAAAGAAGCCCGATTTATTATTGCTTCATCCGGAGCTGTATGCTGACTTGCCTGATCGAGAGCGCTGGTATCAGAAAGGAGCGGAGGGGTGTGCCGTAGATCCAGAAAATGCTGTATGTGTGTTATCGGAATATGGCGCAATAATTAATAAGCCTTGGGGTAAGCACCTGCTTGACCGAGCTGCTCGTACGGGGTATAGAGATGTTCTAGCCACAAACGCATGGAGGGGTAGTAAAGAGGCTTCATCAGATTTTGAGGCGGAAGCTACTCGGATTGCGTTCCAAACAGCATTGGATCGCTCTGATCCAGAAGCAATATTGAAGTCCGGGGCGGAAAGTTTGAGCTACCCTTTTGCTCGTGAGTATGTTTCTAAGGCTGTGGATTTAAACCCTTTTTACGCGGTAAAGCTTAACCCCAACACTCTTCTAAAGCTCGACTCTCGTGTGGCGCGGTGGCTTGCTTCTTTGAATGAGGCAGACCGCTACGAGCTAGAATTTCCGGCCGCTTTTGCCTACGTCGAAGAGTTAATGTCGGGTGCGGTCAAAATTTCTGATGTCCGGGGCTTAGTGCAAGACGAAGGTGCTTTTTTCCGTCATCTTATGCAAAAAAAAGCCAGTGGCACGAGGCTGGGGTGGCAGAATATTGACAGTGCCCTTAGTGAATCTGCTCTGCGGTATGTGCATCACGTGAATGATGCTCATGAATTGACGGACGCTAAGCGTTTTGAGAAGGTGGAGTCGCTTACGTCGAGCGAGCTCTATACCACTATCGTATACGGCGAACAAGAAATCTATACTTCTAGTTTTAACGGTTTATTAACGCGGTGTTTGCGTAAAATGGCGGATGAGCGTGTAAATGGTTATACGCTTCTAGAGCAAAATAAATTTAACCATTTCCGTTCGTTCGTAAAAATGCTGGCCGGATATGGAAGACTCGGAGATTTTCTAGCCACCATGTCTGAGCCGCAAAGGCAGGAGCTTATGCTGCGTTTTGTGAAGGATGTGCATAACGAGCCGAATGCTTTAGAAGAGGCGGTTACTATAGCGGACGCGTTTGAGTCCCTTGGTGAGCGACCCGCTGTTATGGAAGTGGTGGAGGGAGAGATCAAAAAACAATATACCGATGCCCGGAGGCGGGGAGATGTACATGCCGAGCGTATTTACGGTTTACTCGCCAGCATATATAGCCATAAGGGTGGTATGGACAAAAAGTTCCTTGATTCTATGGCAGAGCGCTATAAATTGGAAAGCCAATCAGAGCTGGACGTTAAGGATGTGTTTAATGCAAAGGGAGAAAATAACCAACGGTATTATTTTTATGACGATGAAGACGGCAAGGCTTCCTTCGCTAGTTTTATGGCGCAGTACCGCGGTAGACCGGGCTGGAAAGTTACGCCGTACGCAGATTTTGTAGTCGTGGAGAAATCCGTGTTGGGCAAGAAAGTACGCATTGTGGCAAATAGACCTGAAGTTGAAAGTAGTCAGACGCTTGATGTGTTTGTGAAAGAACTGGGTATAGAACCTCAGGTTGTAGTGCACCGTGGTCACAGCTTTCACGCGTCTAAAACTATAGAAGAAATAAAACCAACCGCCAAGCTTGTGTGGCTAGGGTCGTGTGGTGGGTACAATGCGCTCGATGAAGTATATATCCACGCGCCTAATGGGCTGGTATTTTCTACGAAAGCTACGGGCGTGAAAGCGGTCAATGACCCCATTTTAGCTATTTTGAATGAGCAAATACTCCTGCAGCAGAATGAGGGGAGGTTGGATTTATACAAAGTGTGGCAAATTGCTGAACAGCGTTTGGGTAGGAATAAAGACTTTGCTTCGTACGTGCCGCCGTTTCGTAACTTAGCCGCCATGTTCCTGAAAGCTTACAATCGGGGTGCGGTTAATTGAATATATACGCAAGCCTTTGCGTCGCTCGACTGCATGGGAGAGGAAATGGCCGAATTGTCTCTAGCGCGAGATGGTAAGTTAATTGATTTGTCCGTGGAAGAATTTTTGACATATGTCGGCAGGTAGTAAAGTTATTTGTCTAATTTATGAAATATATTAAATACATAATTCCCATTGGTGTGCTGGCGGTACTGGCAGTAGCGTTTGCGTTTTATGATTCTCCAAAACAGGCAGCGGCCCCTGGCGGTGCCGTGTTGCCGGAGGCTCCGGCTGCAGAGCATGTGGTTCAAACAGAGCCATTGCATCCCATGTCCATCGAGGCCTTGCGTGGCGGAACGTACGAAGGCGGGCAGTTTGTGGTTGAGCAAGAGTTGCCGAACGGGACTAACTATCGCCAATCGGTGGTGTCTTACCGGTCCGAAGGATTAAAAATTTACGGTTTACTCACAGTCCCTACCGCGCCTCAGCCTCCAGGGGGTTTCCCGGCGATTGTGTTTGTACATGGGTACATTCCGCCGAAAGAATATTCCACCATCAAGAATTATGCGACTTACCAACCTATGTTGGCCAAAAACGGGTTTGTAACTTTTAAGCCCGACCTCCGCGGGCACGGGCAGTCGGAAGGCGAGCCCGTAAGCGCGCATTTCTCCGAAAAGTATGTAATAGATACGTTGCACGCCATTGCCTACTTAAAGGCTCAGGAGTCGGTGAACCCGACCCGAATAGGGTATTGGGGTCATTCCAACGGCGGGGAGATTGGTTTGCGGGTTATGGTTGTTTCTAAGGATGTGAAAGCGGGATCCTTGTGGGCGGGGGTAGTAGGGAGTTACGTGGATATGTTGGAAACATATAACGCAAAAATACCTTTTCTAAAAAATACGCAAGACTCGCTTGTGCAGGAGAACGGCTTGCCGAGCTCCAACGGCGCCTTTTGGGATAATCTGGATCCGTATAGGTTTTTGGAAGATATATCCGGTCCGGTGCAGCTACAGCATGGTACGGCTGACGCCAGCGTGCCGGTGGAACTGTCGGTTAGGCTAAAAGAAGAATTGGAAAGAGTAGGTCAAGCAGTTGAGTATTATGAGTATACGGGCGATAACCATAATATTTCTAAAAATTTGAGTTCTGCTTGGCAAAGAACCATAGAATTTTTCAAAAAGAACTTATAGAGAACAGTTTGAAAAAACCGCTGTAGTGCTTTTTTGGTTATTATTTTTTTATATTGAGACTCTTCCAAAGCGAGTCAAACATGAAGCGGAACATGGAGGCAAGTTCCGTGCTTTCTACCACAATGCCTTGCACGTCGGCATTGTTTTTATAGAGTACAATCGCAAAGCGGTTTTCGCAGAGTTCTAGGTTGCAAAAAAAGTCCCAGCCGGGGTTGGGTAGCAGGCGAATTTCTTTGTTTTCAGACTTCCCACCGTCTTTAGCGTACCAACTTTTCGTTAGTACGTCTTCTATGAGCAGGGAACGAACAAAAATGTCTTTGTCTTGTAAAAATTTTAACATTTCTTTTCGGGCAGACTGGGGGAACAGGTTATACTTGCCGCCCCAGTTGGTGAACTCAATAGAGTCGGTTGGGTAGTGGGCGCCGCGGTATACGCTGTGGTATATTTCCAAAATGCTGTCCATGCCCTCATATATTTTTACGGCGGAGCTCCGACTATGTGATTGAAACAACCCGTTTAACACGGGTAGTAGGTCGTTGAGCTGGGCTTTGACTTTTTCCTGTGAGGCAATGCGTTCGTCTGCAATGGCCCGCAAGCTGGATGGCGCGGACACACTAAAGTAAGTGAGTTTGTTTTTTTGGTAGCTGGAGACTAAACCCAATTTTCGCAAACCAAGCAGCAGGTTGTAGGTAGTGGTTCGGTTTAACCGCGCTTCTTTGGCTATGTCTTTTACCAAGGAGTTACCTAACTTAAGGGCGCTGTAGTACACAACCGATTCTTTTTCGGACAAGCCAAACTCTGCTAGCAAGTTAAAAACTTGCTCGTTTTCTGTGGGTATTTGTTGGCTTGCTGGTTTCTGCATGGCTGTTATATAAAACTTTATACACAATACAGCTTATATTTAAGCCTAAATTAATATAGTTGTCAATAACTCTATTCATTTTAACGAACGGGTACTGTAGGGTGGTTGTATCTAGGTAATTAAGTATGCAAGAAAGAGTGCTATGACAAATACAACCAAATGGGTTATAGGGATTGTAGTTGTGCTGGTGGTTATTATTGGCTTGGTCCAGGCTAATAAAAAAGACTCCAGTCAAACAACAGGCTCAGGGGGCACGACAACAAAAGTAGAGTCGAGTGGTCCTATTAAAGTTGGGGTTATCTTGCCTTTGACCGGCGATGCTGCTGCGTATGGTGAGCCAATGCGAAACGCCCTGACCTTGGCAGCTGACGACGTAAATAAAAATGGCGGTGTGGGTGGCAAGGATATTGTTTTAATATACGAAGACGGCAAGTGTAGCGGAAAAGATGCCGCCAGTGCCGCATCTAAACTAGTTAGTATAGATAAAGTGCAGGTTATTATCGGCGGCTTTTGTAGCAGCGAGTCGTTAGCTGCGTTACCAGTCGTAGAAACGGCAAAAGTAGCGCTTTTTTCCGGAGGGTCCAGTAGTCCGGACTTAACGGGTAAAAGTCGTTTCTTTTTCCGTGACTACCCCAGCGATGCTTCTCAGGGCAAGGTGTTGGCTGAGCTTGCGTGGAAACGAGGTTTAAAGAAAGTGGCCTTTATTCAGGAACAGCTTGATTACCCGTGGGGTCTTTATAAAGCCT